>JBCCSJ010000156.1:0-12863 GCA_039200505.1 Planctomycetota bacterium
CGCAGGCCTGGGCTCTCAAAAACCATGGCCGCGATCAATAACGCAGCCATTTCTATTCACAGAATTCTTTCTGATCCAGAAATACCACTCAGGGCAGCGGCTGACTACGTTCAGTGGAACCCAAATCTAGGTATCGCTATGATGGCAAGATGACTTTGCAGTTCTCCTGGACCTTTGATTTTCGTCGCAAGAACAACGGGGATACGACGCTTTACCGGTGCAGCCAAGAATCTCTCACAATTTCAATCGCCAATATCCAATCTTCTCCATACCTGAAGTTTCAGCGGTCCAACCCCGCAGCGGCGACGGCATACAGCTATTCAGCGTCAGTTCATAGAACCTTCTACTTTTGGGGACCCGACTCCAAATTAAAATCCAGATTTTTGTTATCACCAGGTTTTACGTTGGCTGTGATGATCGAATCCTCACCTTGATAACGATCAGGTAGCTGTTTCTGATTTTGTAGTTTTTCGATTTTCGCTTGAATCCCGGCGACATTCGCGGGGTCACCCTCCCCCGCCTTGGCAGCTTGAAGCTGTTGTTTCAGTTCATCCATCATTTCTTCCGGATCCACCCCGCCGATGCTAAAACTAACTCGATGTTCTCCAACAACAGCACCGTACTGGCCATTTCGAGCGATCATCTTGTACTCCCCCGATTCATTGGTACTCCCAATAGAAAACGGACCGACGACGGCTGACTCGCCTTCTTTTTGTACCGGTTCAAAAATCAATTCAACGCCCGCGATCGGTTCCCCGTCAAGTTTTACGGTGCCCGTCACCGGCGCTAAAACAGGCCCACCTGATCCGCAACCGGTTAGAAAAGTCATCAAGGATGCCAACAAGATTAAGAAACAAAGATTCAAGGTTTTCATCAGCCACTCTCGCCTGTATTTAAAAAAAAGCCCGCTCGATTTCTCAGGCGGGCTGAAGAACACTGTCTGGAAACGAATTCCATCGTAGTGCCAAAACGATCGACTCGAAAGGTCCTACGGAAGGAACTTCGGATAACAAATCAATGAATTTTCAAGGGTTAAAAACCATTCACGATGGCTCCGTCGGCCATCATTGCCAAATTAGCAAGCACGGTATTCGATAAATTCTCATCAAGAAAATGAGAAGAACCGTCCGCCATCCCGATCACCGCTCCTCCCGGATGGCCACTGGATGCGATATTTCGGCTACGGTATCGACCGTTAACCGCATAACGATCTGCGAATCGATCGTCGGCTCGTCCGCCCCAGGCGTAATTACCGCCGTCGGCCAATGCGACGGGAGGATCATTGAGTGGGTGGAATCGGCCCGCCCAGATCGCCCCTTGTTGCTCGGCCGCTCCGGCACCCTCTTCTCGTTCGCTCGACCTTTCACCCAATAGCATGACGTTGCTGGATCCGTCGATGACCTGGCCAAATTTAGTTCGCGTGTTGATTCGCATGATTCCGAATCGACGCTTGCGAATCAAAGCGGCATTTCCAGTTCGTGTACCAATCGCCTGGTTACCGACCCAAGTACGATTTCCTGTACAGGCAACGTAGTTCGATTTTCCATTCTTCCGTACGTCAGAATAGGCACCACTGGTGGTGTAATAAGTTTCGTTGAGCCCAGAAGACTCCACATCACTTGGACAAATAACGACAGGAATTTGAGTACCCGTTAGGTGACCGCTGGTCGGTGTTTGGCCCAGAAAATCTTCACCCCACGAAACCTTACCGTCGAGCAAATCCGCCAAAACATTCTGTTCGCAATAGGGCATGATGAATCGAAACCAGGCTGGATAGTTTCCACGATGCGGTTCGGTTCGATTGTTCCAAATCGAGTTGTCGATGTAACGGGATGTGCCTTGAGCCGCCCAATAAGCAGTCCCTGGAGGAAAGTGCTCGTAAGTACTTTCAAAGTTGTGACACCCGACGCAAAGCTGCCGCATATTGTTCATGCAAGTGGTTTTTCGAGCTGCTTCGCGAACCTGCTGAACAGCTGGTAAGAGCATTCCAATCAAGATTCCAATGATGGCAATCACGACCAACAATTCGACCAGCGTAAATCCACTTCTGTCGCTTCGTGGCATTTCTGACCTCCGCAATTTTGAATGATGAGTAATAGATGGTTAGTACACTTAGGATTTTTGCACAAATCGGTCAGTTCAGCCACGTTTTTGAGAAATAAATTCACTTCATCAAGCATCAACGACCGTTTGCCTTCCATTGGCCTAAAATCACCCGCTAAAAACCAGCAAATGGAGCGACTTAATTGCCCAAAGTTCGCATCTTAAGGGAGTTTCGATCCCCTTCTCCTCGCCCTCGCGATAGCACTTTTGATCAGGAACGAGCATCTCGCTGAATAAACGGACCGATGTAGACGGAATCGTCGATGGGAAAAACGCGACGTTTTCGCCTGTTTTCAAATTTCAATTCGGTTTTTCCAAATCTTGTTTTTAGTCAATCGAATACAGGTAAAATCAGACAGACATTGGGATATTTTGCTGGGAGGCAATCAAGCGTGAGAACAGTAACTGCGACCAAAGAGATTGAACTGAACCCGGATGATGGCATCAAATGGTTAATCATCGGATTAGTAACAACTCCGTTCATAGTAGGAATCTTCATTCTGTGCGGATTGGTCTTGGTGAAACCGAACCAAAGTGTCGTGCTAACCCTTTTTGGTAAATACCACGGCACGATTCGTCGGGCAGGTTTTTATTGGGTCAATCCATTTGTACAACGGAAACCCATTTCGCTTCGAGTTAGAAACTTCGCGAGTGAAAAACTTAAAGTCAATGACTTGCGAGGTAACCCAATCGAAATCGGCACCGTTGTTGTTTGGCGAGTCAATAATACGGCCCAGGCTGCCTTTGATGTCGACGCATACGAATCCTACGTGGAAGTTCAAACAGAATCGGCGCTTCGTGAAATTGCGGCCAAACATCCTTACGATTCAGCATCCGAAGGTCAAACGTCCCTGCGAGGGGATTCAGCCGAGATCAATGATGAATTACATCGCGAAATCACAGATCGTTTATCGATGGCGGGAATCGAAGTCCTTGAGGCTAGGCTAAGTCATCTTGCTTACGCACCTGAAATTGCCGGGGCCATGTTGCGGCGACAACAAGCAGAAGCAATTATCGACGCACGTGCTCGAATTGTAGAAGGCGCTGTGAGCATGGTCGAAATGGCACTGGAACACATCGAAGATGGCGAAGCAATTGCGATGAACGAAAGTCAAAAAGCGCAAATGGTGTCCAACTTGATGGTCGTTCTCTGTAGTGAGTCGGAAACAAATCCGGTGATCAATGCTGGAGCCGCCTAACGGGCCGACGGTTAGGCGAGATGCAGACTTGGGTTGGGTTACGACAATCGCAGTCGTCGTGGCACACTCCCCCAAGTCAAACTTTCGGCCAACCATACTTTCGACCAAGTGGATCTGATCGGTCATCCGACCTCTCACTCATCCAATTAATAGCTACCAACCTACTGATACCAAACCGTGGATCGATGATCCGCGGTTTTTTGCATTCGAGCCTGACGCTGCCGACCTATTTCATTACGACTGTTTATTTTGGGGTTCTCCATTAAACTGAGTCCTTTACGGTATCTTTAGATAGGTCTCAATTAGGTGGAATCTCAAGCGATTTTAGGTGCCGGCGGAAGAATCGCAGCGAGACTTGAGAATTACGAAGAACGCCCCGAGCAACTCAAAATGGCCGACGCCGTTGCTCGTGTGATTAGGGAGAAAAAGCACCTTGCTGTCGAAGCTGGAACAGGCGTCGGGAAGAGCTTTGGATACCTGGTGCCCGCTATCTTATCTCTTGAAGAAAACCAGGAAAATCGCGATGGCGGGAAACGTAGGATCGTCGTTTCTACCCACACGATCAGTCTGCAAGAACAACTGATCCAAAAAGACATTCCTTTATTGAACAGCGTCATTCCGCTTGAGTTTTCTGCTGTCTTGGCCAAAGGGCGAGGCAACTACGTCAGTCTGCGACGATTAAAGTTGGCCACTCAAAAAGCGGATTCGCTGTTTGCGACTTCGGAGGAACATATTCAATTGGAACATTTGGGGAAATGGTCAAAAACAACCCACGACGGTTCCCGCGCGGATTTGGGCATGCGGGTAATGAGCAACGTTTGGGATGAAGTCCAAAGCGATAGCTCCAACTGCATGGGACGCAAGTGCCCAACTTACTCGGACTGTTTTTATTTCAAGGCTCGCCAACGTCTTCAGAACGCTGACGTCTTGATTGTCAATCATGCTCTTTTCTTTAGCGATTTAGCACTGCGTCGGATCGGGGTAAACATCCTTCCGGATTACGACACCGTCGTGCTGGACGAAGCCCATACGGTTGTCGATGTTGCCAGTGACCACCTTGGGATTGGTATCTCATTGGGGCAAGTCGAGTATGCATTAAACAAACTTTATAACGAATCGACTAACAAAGGTTTGCTAGTCCAACACAACTTGGGGGCCGGGCAACAGGCAGTCATCCAGTGCCGAATTCGGGCGGAAGATTTTTTTGGCGACGTGATGAGCTGGATTGCTCGCCAGGGCGGATCGTCTAACTCTGGCGGACGGAACCAGTCGGTTCGTATCCGGCAGGCGGGCATTGTTGCCAACGAGCTAACCCCCAGGTTAATCCGGCTTCAGCAATTGCTGTTGCAGTTTGCTGAAAATATGAAAGATCAGGCCGAAAAACTGAACTTTGTTTCTTCAGCAGAACGAATTCAGGCAATCGCAAACCAGATTGAATCGTGGCGGTTGCAAAACTTTGAAGGGGGCGTCTACTGGGTTGAGTTGAGCTTCAACCGTTACGGCAAACAAAACGTTAAATTGATGGCGGCTCCCATCGACGTTGGTCCCGAGATTCGCGAAAACTTATTTAATAAAGTGGATACTTGCGTTCTGGCCAGTGCCACGCTCGCTGTTGGTAATCAAAGTTTTGATTTTTTCAAAAAGCAAGTGGGATTAACCCAAGGCGAGACTCTCAAATTGGGCAGCCCGTTCGACTATACCAGGCAGGCAAGGTTGGTTGTAGTCAACAGCATGACCAGCCCGACCGCCCACCGCGACACCCACGAACGACAATGCATCGAAGCGATTAAACACTTTGTGGCTCGGACCGATGGGCACGCTTTTGTTTTATTCACAAGTTACGCATTTTTACGTCGCGCAGTTCGGGATTTGACATCTTGGTTGATCGACAAAAACCTGGCACTCTACGAACAAGGAGGTGGCCTCAATCGGAATCAACTGCTCGAAAAATTCAAATCAAATCCCAGGGGGGTGTTATTTGGAACGTCTAGCTTTTGGCAAGGAGTCGACGTTCAGGGCGACGCGTTACAAAACGTCATCATTACCAAACTTCCGTTTTCAGTCCCCGACCAACCGCTGCTACAAGCTCGTTTAGAAGCGATTCGAAACTCGGGAGGCAATCCTTTTAATGACTACCAGCTTCCCGAAGCGATTATCAAATTTAAACAGGGATTTGGGCGATTGATTCGCAGTAAATCAGACACCGGGATTGTTGTCGTCCTGGATCCTCGAATTCATCAGAAGGCCTACGGTCGAATGTTCATCGAGTCACTTCCAGAATGTCCTGTCGAGTACGAACGTTTGGACGAATGAATGGTAGTGGCTAAACTGAATGTACCGATTTTATCGAACGATCCAATCCGATAAGTTCAATCTTTAGATCTCAGGCGAGCACTCCGGAATTGATGTACGACTGAATGACTTTTGCCGAACAAATCTTAAAAGTAGTCGTATAGCAGGCCGGGTAGACTCAATTAGTTTCAGTGTCAGAGAAAGCGAGGAAAGCGTGGCTGAAAGATCGAAATACCAACAAAAAGTAATTAAGAATTACTACGAAAATCGCGAATCGATCTCGCTTCAGAGGGCACAGGAGATTGTTACGGAACTGTACCTTTCTGACGGAAAGAAGCGTCAGAAATATTGGAAAAGCCTAGAAGGCCATTTGCTCAAACTAGACGTCAAACCTGCCGTTATCGATCATCTGATACGACAAGACGATCCACAGCAAGCTGCTACTTTGATTACTCGCTTGGGAAAAGATTTGTAGATGCTTAGCGAAGGTCAGCGACAGACATTGTCTTCATGGGTTCGGGTGGTCCAAATCGCGGCCGGCACCGTGATCTTCGCTTGCTTGGTGATGACCTGCCTGATCGTTCTGATCTTTGTGGATTTAAAAAACCTGGAACCAGCTACCAAAATGCTAACGTTGTTTGGGGCTGTCGCAGGCATGATGCTTTATTCGATCGGTTTTTTCATCCCAGGGCTGTTGGGTTCCGAAAACTTGAGGCAGAGAACCGAAAAGTCGGGGCCGATTTCCGATAAAGATTTTCGTGAAACGCTCAATGGTTTGGTGGTAGAGCAGTTTGCCAGATATGCCATGATCGGGGTCGGTTTGGTTTTGAACGCAATTGTGTTGATGATGGACCCTCAAAGAACCACCATGTTTCTGATTGGCGTTGGATTCCTTTTCATGTTCATTCTTTTTCCTCGCCTCTCGGTTCTGCAAAACCAATTGGCCATCCGTCTAATGGGCAAAAAGTAAATTATGCAATGTGTTATGATCCAAGACATGGATAAACCATTTGCCTGAGCCCTGACCGATCTCAGCTTTCAGGATCGAATCGCTGTCAATCGACAAGCCTTGAATTCAAAGTAGATCACCATTCCTTATAAGAGATTCAGTAGGTCTTCGGCTCGGAAAGCGGTGCTTCCGTTTTTTGCTCACAGTAGGCCGCCTCTTTGAGGCGAATTAGCAAAATTTAAGATGAGCAAGATACCGCTCAGAGAGCGGTTTTAATATCTGGTGACGAATTTGGGCCGTAAAAACAGGGACCAACATGATCTGGATCAGTAAGTTTGCCGTTGGTATACTCCCGCGATTTTTTTATGCGCTTAAATTCAAGAACTCAGGCAGTCGAAATTTCAGTCTCAACGAAATGATGCGGCTTGAGTCTTCCGCCGAAAGCTTCGAAGACGGCATTGAAAGGTGTGGCAATGGATTTCCCATCGATTTGTAAATCAATTTTCAACTGGATCACGTGTCATACGATGCTTCAGGGGGCATTCGGGATGACGGCCCTGACGCTTGTGACGATCTCAACTGAGTCGCGAGCGGATCAAGATTTGCCGCGTGAATCGCTACCGAACGTCTGGAAACAGAATGCGGAGCTATCTGATGTTTGCTTTTTGAATCAAAAAAATGGCTGGGTGGTCGGAGCTTCGGGAGTCATCCTCAAAACAACCGACGGAGGCAACACATGGGAAGACCACTCTGCGGTCTCCGCAATTCAACAAAACGAATTAACTTTAGATCAAAAATTCAGAAATCTACGCAACGGCATTCAATCACCGACAACTGGATTTGCCACCGAAAAAAACTCTAATCATTCTCCGATCCGGTGCCGTTTGGAATCAGTCCATTTCGTCGACAAAAACCATGGCTGGGCCTTGGGAGGCTATCGAGTTCCTTGGGTGAACCGAACCAAAGCGGTCGTAATGAGAACCAAAGATGGCGGCGAAACTTGGCAAACAGTCAAAGATGTCGTAACGCCAAGGTTAAAGAAAGTCGAATTTCATGATCCAGCCCATGGATGGGCGATCGGTGACACTGGAAATCTATTCAAATCGGGGATCTTTACTACCAACAACGGTGGGCTGACTTGGAAAGGGCAAGCTTCCAAAAAGTGGCGCAACTGGAAAGATGCTGTCCAACTCAGTGGTGGCGTCGTGGTTGTGATTGACGAAGAAGGTAGACCGGGTCGAATTCAAAACGACCGTTTCGAACCAGCAGTTGCCGAAAGAGCTTTGCCCGGCAATTTTAATCAGCTGATACGACTTTCGAATTCCAACCTGATGGCGGTCGGAGATAACGGGCTGGTTGCCGAATCGATGAATCAGGGTAAATCATGGACCCGTGTACGCTTACCAGATGCAGACGCTTACTTGGGGCAACTGGATCTTAGGACCGTTGCGGTTCAGGAAGAATACGTTTGGCTCGGGGGAAACCCGGGGACTATTTTAGTACGAGTCCATCTGCCTACCCGAAACACCAAAGTGATTCGAACCCCGACGCACGCATGTATTAACAAGATCCAGTTTGTAGATGAATCGCACGGTTGGGCCGTTGGAAGTTTCGGAACCATCCTGGCAACTCACGACGGAGGTGAATCATGGGTGCTCCAAAGGGGTAGCTCGCCACGTGTAGCGCTGATGGCCTTTGGTACCGATACTCGAAACGCACCTTTGGAATTACTGTCAAAAGTATCAGCCGAAGATGGATTCTTGACCGCAGCGGTGATGCTGCAGGGAAGTCAAAACGAACTTAAAGCTCTTGAACAAAGTGTCGACCGCCTTGGGGGTTTGGTCACGCTTTCGTGTTCTCCCAACTCAAGAATGGGTAAAACGCTTGGCGAATATAAGCAGCTTGAAAAAGTAGTTCGCGAGATACGAACATTGCGGCCATCGGTCGTTTCTTTGGACCAACCCACCCATACCGGTTCCGAGCATCAATGGCAGATGCTTCGCAAGGCGATTCCGATGGCAGAAGATAGCCTTGCGTTTCCCGACCAAATCAAGCTACTGGGCTTGAAACCGTGGCAAGTTAAGAAAACAGCCTTTCAAGATCCTGCCGGTAGCCTGAAACTGGATCCTCAGATTCTTCTGCCGGTCACTGGAACACTTTTGCAGGACCAAGTCGCCATGGGCAAAGGGATATTGGGCCACGCCGATTTGGCCATACCTGTAAAAACCTATCGAATCGAAGATCGACGCGGTTTGACGAGTCAACGCAACGATCTTTGGAGTGGACTTCAATCGGGTCTGCAGGGACCACCCAAAAGAAAACATAAAGGAGGGCGTGGGAATCTGGCGATGGTCAAAAAAGCTTCGATTCGAAATCGAAAGTTTGATGAGTTTTTGCAGTTCGAAGCAAGAACACCAGGCGACTTTTTGGTTTGGAAAAGGAACGTCGAAGAGTTCATGCTGCCACTGGAACCCCAAATGGCTGGGCTATGGATGTCGGACTTGATGCAGCGTTACGTGGATGCAGGAAAAATGGAACTGGCTGCATCGTGTGCTGACCTGATTGTGACTCGCTGGCCCGATCATGCTTTTGCGCCGGCGTTTTCAGTTTGGTTGACCCGATACTTTTCGAGCATCGAGTTTTCTCATTTGGCATTTCTGAATTTGCCGCAACAGATACAAAATTCGCGGTCATCCAACTCTTCCGACTTGGCGACTCGGTTTCAAACAGCCCCTCGAACGATCAATAACAACGGTGTCTCAACAGTAGTTTGGTTGCCTGTAGAAGCCGAGGTAAATGCCAACCTCGATCAGCCAAACCAGGATCCTTCCGCCAAGTTTTTCAACTTTCACGAAGCGAGGCTCAGACGGGCTGGCCGATACCTTTCGCGGCTCGGAGCAAGAGATCCTGACCTGTTAGCGGGACCGATCAACCGATTCACAGCTGCGAAACTTACCCACGAGCTGGTCGGAAAAAAAGAAGCGGAGTCCAAGCATCGCTCTTTGGCAAAGGCGGTTGTAGAGCATCCAGAAATGAAGTTGGCTGTCAGCCGCGAACTTGATCTGCACGACGCAAATCAGGACTTGGCCCGTTCGAAGTTCCCAGTTTGCAAGTATGCCACGATCAAACCCATTTTGGATGGCACCCTTCAAGAAGCTTGCTGGGATTGCGATCAAAATGAAATAGAAGACGGAGACCGAATCTGTTTCGCTTATGATTCAGAATATCTTTACATTGCAATTCAATGCCAGAAATTAGAAGGGGGATATTATCAATTCAACCGCTTACCTCGACCTCGAGATCCAGACTTAAGAGGACGGGACCGCGTTGAAATTCTGTTGGATCTAGATCGCGACTACCATGCCTGTTTTCGTTTCGAAGTCGATCACCGAGGGTGGGTCAGCGACGGTTTAACGGGTCACGTTGACTGGAACCCTGACTGGTATGTGTGCCAGGGCGAATCGGAACAGTTCTGGACTGCAGAAATTGCTATTCCAATAGAAAAGATCAGTTTAGGCGGATTGAATTCCAATATGGTTTGGGCTTTTAGAGCCGTGCGGAAAAACTTTTCCGAACAGATTTTGTGGGAAAACAGTCCTTTGGCAGTCAAGGTTATTCAAAAAGATCAAGGCATTTTTCGATCCGGACTTGGAACTGCGATCCGTCATCAAGCCGAACTTTTTGAGTTGATTCGGTTTGAACCGGAGGCCAATCGGGCGGTGAATTCTCAAATTCGGACGGCCAGCCAATCATCGCAATCGGACTAACCCGCACTGAAAAAAAGAGGCTGCGGTCTAATTCTCACGGATCTCAAACGTTTAATTCTCGATTTTTCCGATACGATGGGTGAATGGGCGAGTTAATTTGGGCAGATCGAGAATGACCAATCAGTCAGAATCAGATAGATCCCCCATGTCCAAGCCGCAAGCTTCGATACAGCCCCAAAGAGCGGTTTCATCTAAAAAGCGAAAACCCAAACTTTCGACAATTCAGCCAAGGCAGCAAAAAAAGAAAACGCCGACTCGGTTAGAGCGACGTCAATGGGAAGCTCTTCGGATTCAGAAAAGGTTACAACAGGTTTTTGGTCTTCCCGATGTGGATGATGATGAAATTCATGATCTCAAAACCGATGGGATCGAAAATGAAACGGAGTACAGCATTCGAACAGAAGTTCGGAGACAACGGCATCCGATTTCATCGGTCGGTATCAGCATGTTGGTCCACTTGACCATTCTGATTGCACTCGCCTTTTTTGTTTTCAAATTTCCAAAACAAAACGACGTGATTGGCATTCTCGCAGTCATTGTCGATACGCCGACACCAGATCGAATCGAGGCCAATACTCAAAACGTGATCATCGAAGCTCCGGATAATACCGAGTCACCGATCGATAACGAATTTGAAGAAATGTCCAATGTCGAAGACTTGGCTGTCGCCGAGACCAAAGACATCTCAGTTCCCAGCGTCATCGAGGCCAACGCTGCTGAACCGAGCGTCGAAAAAACCAAACCGGTTGAGATCAACACACCTTCACCTAGCCTGTCCGGCGGCGGCTTAAAAGGACGAGAATCGGACGCCCGGGCAAATTTGGCATCCAAAATGGGCGGCTCAGCGGCCAGCGAGTTGGCAGTTGAAAATGGCCTCAGGTGGGTAATCGCTCACCAACGAAGAAACGGAAGCTGGTACCTTCAACATGACGATGGCCGTTGCAATGGCCAATGTCAAAACGAAGGCCTGCAAGAATCTACGACCGCTGCGACAGGGTTAGCATTGATGGCGTTGCTTGGTGCGGGTTATACGCATCAACATGGCCCTTATCAGCAAGAGGTTCGAGCTGGATTGGATTATTTGATTTCCAAATTACGCGTGTCGTCCCTGGGAGGAAGTTTGCGGGAAGGCGAAAAAGGAATGTACGCACACGCGATTGCGACCATCGCCATCAGCGAAGCCTACATCCTGACCCAAGATTCCCGCCTGCTGTCAGTGGCTGGGCAGGCGAGAGACTACATCGAATCCGCTCAACACAAAAAAGGGGGTTGGCGCTATATCCCCGGATCCGCCGGCGACCTAAGCGTCACCGGATGGCAGATCATGGCTCTCAAAAGTTGCGATTACGCGGGCATTCCTTCAGGCGAAGTCGTTTGGTTGAAGGCGGAAGAATTCATCAACCGGCTTGGATCGACCAGTGGCCGATACGGATACCAAAGTCCTGATGAAAAAGACCTGACCATGACCGCCGTTGGCCTGTTATCTCAAATGTACCTCGGCGTCGGTAAAGGTGACCCTGGACTTTCAGCCGGCGTCGATACAATCGCCGCTCATGGACCTGAAAGCAACGACATCTATTTCAATTACTACGCAACCTTGGTGATGCACCATATCCGGGGTGAACCATGGGAAAAATGGAATTTGGCGATGAGAGAATATCTTATCGCCACACAGGACAGATCACGTCGCCATAGTTCCGGCAGTTGGCATTTCCCCGACCGCCACGGAGATGTTGGCGGACGCCTCTATTCCACTTGTATGGCAATCATGACGTTAGAAGTCTACTATCGTTATTTGCCCATGTACCAATAATTTCAACGATCGTAATTGCGACACGAAGTTGGTTTCGCCCATCCACCCAACTATTTGACTGTGAAGTTTTGCCTCCAAAAACTGCACTGACCGGTTTGCTTATCGCATCGGTGATACAACACGTATCCGGTCGCCAGTTTCTCGGGTCGATCACCCTTCCATGAAATTTCAACTTCAGCGGTCCGAGTCTCATTGCTGGTTGCTTTTTGACTTGCTTCCGCATTGGGTGCGATGGTCAGTAGCGGCTTTGGAATAGTGACGTCTTGCTCGGCGTCGATCCAAACGGTGACCGGATCGGCTTCGTTGTTCCAACCAACAGATGGAACTCCCGGTTGGAGGAGCAGATGAAGTCGAACGGTTGTTTTCCGCGAATCCGTGGCTGGGACGACAATTTGCGAAATCGAAAGCGTATCATCCGTCTGGATCTTCGATTCAGGATCAGGTGAAACTAAGTTCACCGACTTGGTAATTCGATTGCGAGTTCTTGATGGTTGAGCCAATTCAGATTCGGTTGGCGGCACACTGATCGGAGTCGGAGTTTCACCTCTATCTATTAGATCCGCTTGAGCAGTGTCAATCCAATTGTAAAACGGATACGGTTTATCGAGGATGGGACCGAATTGCTGGATCCGTCGTCGCCAAATGTATTGATTAGGGTTAAGCTGCAAAGCTTTGGTCCAATGTTCCACAGCCCGTTCAAAATCCCCGCTCTGACGATCATCGGAATCGAATCTCATCCG
>JBCCSJ010000157.1:0-12852 GCA_039200505.1 Planctomycetota bacterium
AATTAATTAACAAGTTTTTTAACTAAATGATCTTCGAAAATCTCTTGTTTTATCTTTTCAGGTTTGAACCTCAATTCGTTTTTCGATTGAGAAACCGATTGAGTGCAGATGCTCGCAAGCCATCAAAAGAGCATTTCAATTTTACTACTTGAATAAAACTGGTTACTTAATTCTCGGTGTTAAAAAGCGGAGTAGAGAGGTATCGTTCGCCAAGGCTACAACCGATTGTCACGATTCGTTTTCCGTGGAATTCAGGTCGAGCAGCGATTTTGGCGGCGGCGCATAGATTGGCTCCGCTACTGATTCCACCAACGATTCCTTCTTGCGATGCAAGTTTCCGGCCCCACTCGAATGCCTCTTCGTCAGTTACCTTAACCACTTCGTCGATGATACTGGTGTCGAGGTTGCCTGGAACGAAACCGGCACCAATCCCCTGAATTTTATGCTTTCCCGGTTCGCCACCTGAAATCACTGGCGAGGTTTCCGGCTCAACCGCAAACGCTTTGAATTCAGGATTCCGTGATTTGATAAAACGAGTCACTCCAGTGATCGTTCCACCGGTTCCAACTCCGGCCACAACCGCATCGATATTCTGTCCAGAATCTTCCCAAATTTCAGGACCGGTTGTCGCTTCGTGAACCGCTGGATTGGCAGGGTTTTCGAATTGTTGGGGCATCCATGCCGATGAGTCTGCCGCCACGATTTCCTTAGCCGCCTCAATTGCCCCTGGAATTCCATTGGCCGCTGGCGTCAAAACAAGATTGGCACCTAATGCTTTAAGCAAAGCCCGGCGTTCGATCGACATTGATTCCGGCATCGTCAACGTCAATTTATAACCTTTGGCGGCACACACAAACGCTAATGCGATGCCAGTGTTTCCACTAGTCGGTTCGACAACGTGAGTGTCTTTGTTGACCAAATTATCACGCTCTCCGGCTTCGATCATAGCCACGCCAATTCGATCTTTGACGCTGTTGAGTGGCTGAAAAAATTCACATTTTATAAATACCGTCGCGTGATCTTCCGGGATCAAGCGATTGATTTGAATCATAGGAGTGTCGCCAATTGCCTGGGTCGCATTTGCAAAAGTCTTGAGTCGTGGCATCTTGTTTCCCTTTCAAGCCAGCCAATGAATTGTTGCTGTCAAAACTTAAATTCAAAAATATACGCAATTCGTCGACGCCTATCATCCACTGCTTGAATTTTTCTGACAAGCAGCCGTTGCTTCTTCATCACCTTATCGCGTTATCACCAATTGGGCGAAAACGGTATGTCATTGAATTAAGCACAAAAAAACTTGGGCAAACCGATGCCGGTCAAACGTATCAGAAAAAAATGTTGTTCTCTTTGCGAGAAAGAATTTGGTACCCTTTTTCGAATTCGGATCGCCAAGGATGGAGCCTGGATCTTTGCCTGCGAAGAATGCCTTGGCAAAGTCAAGCCAAACAACTCCGAGTACCAATATGGCGGAACTTGGAAAAGCAAGAAACGACATTAGGCTAGACTTAGGTCCATAGATAGGGCCAGACACTGGCTGGGTGTTGGATTTGAGATCTGTAGCGAATTCAGGTCGACGGCAAGCGATAAAACGGCTTGGTTGTGTTTTGATCACTTGCCTGCTGTTCATGTTGGTCTTAGCCCCGGCATTCGAAAATGCACAACCGTCCGTGCACTGAAAACACTCAATTGCCCTTTTAATCGTTGAAACCGTTACAAAATCGCGTTTCACACAAGATCTCCGTCAATCGTGATTGCGATCTTCTTCTTGGTGCGAAAAGTATCCCAATGTTGAGGGAATTCCCTACCGCGTTCCATCTTCTCACCTCATTCCATATGAAATCCTTCCTCACAACGCCCCTTCTGTTGGCATCGTTCCTAACTTTTCACTTTTGTTTTATTCCCAACAATTTGTTTGGAGACTTGGTGGTTAACTCCGACCCCGGGGACCTTTACGAAGCAGACGGCTACACAAGCTTTACAACTTCCTCTGGCCAAATGGTCGGGCTGCAAGTCCGGGTCGTATTCGACAATGGAATCAGTGAAACCGTAAGTTGGTCAACCAATGGAATCAATCAATCTGACTGGTCGGTAACACAGGGCCCAGGATCCACTTTTTCGAATCCATTTGTTGTCCGAAATTTACAATCAAGTTTCGCCATTACCACGCTGGAATTCCACGGCGGCGGCACCACCACGTTATTTGATCGTGGTGTGTTCCCATCCACTAGCGGAACTGCCAATGGCCGCGATTTTATTGAATTGTCCAACATTAGGCAGAATCAAGATATCGAAGTGACTTACTTTGATGAAATCCGAACGGCTGGTTCATCCGCGGTAGGCGATATTTTTGCAGGAATGCGTATCAATTTTTCAAGTGGATTGACGCAGGCTGATGGTGCCCTTCGATTTGTTTCCGACACGGACACTTCAATCAACCTGATTCGTCTGGTGACAAGGCGAAACCCAGAACCGGGTGCTGCCGTTTTCTTTTGTGCCGCCTGTTCAGTTTTGGTTTCTCGTCGAAAGCGAAGGCTTAGTGAGTAAAACAAACAGTTAAAATTTGAATCTAGTGTTATTGTCACTCCGAATAAATTTCTGCGAATCGAGGGACTTACTGGAAGTTTGATTTGAATAGGATAAAAATGATCGAACTTAGATGACCATCACCCGATTTCAAGCAACCCAAAGTGTCTGATATTAACCCTTTTCAAGCGCCTCAGGCCATCCCGCGTGAAACCGAGAAACGGGACGCATCCACCGATCGGGTTGGTGACGATTGGAAACGGATCGAGAATCTGATCAATGACGCGGACCACTTTTGGGTCGCCATCCTGATCTCCTTCTGTTGTTTTCCCGTGGCTGGTATTTACTTTCCGTTTGTCTACCATCGAAGACTTAGGCAATGGGAACATTACGCACTCAAACATCAAGATTTATTAAGCGACGAAACTTTCGAACGGTCATCGCTAAGTCGTAATTTTCAAAACTCACATTGGAAGTTGAAGGTGGGGTTGTATCTTTCGCTGGTTAGCAATGCGTTGTATTTCATTTTGATATTGGGACTCAATTGGTTTTGAAAAAACCAAAGAAACTTCCTTAGCTCGGTTACGGCAAGATAATGCCCAACGTAGCGACAGTCTGCAACACCGCACCTTTTCGACTGACACCTTGGGGCACACCAACACGGTAGGGAACAGAGGCCCCCGGTCGATGGAAGCCCTTGGTATATTGATTGGCCATCGGCGGGTTCTGCCCCATTTGATACGGCAACGTGGGAATTTCCAACAAAAATCTTCCTGCGGAAACTAGTGGCTGAAGGGGACGTCGATTCCCGTATCTTTCTAAAGGATCGTCCTCAAAATAAGTCGGGCGGTGCGAGAAGTTGCTGGCCTTCCACATCCCGAATTTCGGCCCGCTAACCTGCCCCTGCGATTCCATATACCGACTGTTATCACCTTCAATCGCTACCGCTTCCAACAGATTAGCTTGGTTGGACAAAAGTCCGCCGGGATCGACCTGTGCCAAATTGGCCAGAGGTTTCCGTTGAATTGGATCATTGACCGCTGCCACCATTGGCAAGCGGTAGACATCAGCCTGGGGTGGATTGACCACTTGGTCGGCAGGCGAATTAAGCTGTAGGCCTCGGTCGATCCGTTGATCGCCAAAAGTGAAACTCACGCCGCTTGATTGCGCGAACAAAACAACTGGGATCGCGTAAAACCCAAAAACAATTACAAACAGTGGGAGAAACGCTTTCATGATTTTTTTCCCGAAAACCGGTGGCCAACCTTTTTTATCGGTTAGAGCGATTGTCTGGCCTTAAGCCGCGATACGGATTTGAGATTCTTGATGTCAAAGTGCTAGCCGCAAACTTTGGCTTGCTGGTTGGGAAAGTGCGAAGAGCTTTTGCCTGGGTCGGAATTTGAATTTTGCTGGATTTTGTGACGAGCGTATGAATTTGCTTTCGAATTCTGGCGAATCCCACACGGCGATTAGGCCAAATCGAATCCCTTTTTAAACGGTAAGATCCCGAACGCCCGCCAATAAATTTGTCACAATCGTTCAACGTTACTCAGATCTGTTTTTTCTTGCTCAAAAATTAACGATTGGGCAATCACGACAAGATTTTAGGCTGAATAAATATATGGCGATGAGGAGAAACGGGACGGCTAGCGGATGGCCCCACTGATATTCAGAGATCATGGTGGAAGGATGCTGCAGTCATACCAAGACGGGTTTCATCCAGATTTTTCAGTTGTCAATTTCGTTGAAAACGACAGTGCGAATCCCATTCTGGAACAACCTCACCGAGATAGTCAAAAGTTCTTGGATCTCTTTGAAAAAATAACAGGTTGGAAGCCTGAATTTGAGGAGACTCTCGAAAGTTTCAAACATCGTCAAGCTGCAGGCTTGGAGTCTGTTAGTCCAAGAGGAAGTTTTACAATCACCGACATGTCGGACTCGTGGCCTGCTCATAAAGCAACAGGGCATCGAGGATTTTGCGACGAATTTATGGAATGCTTCGGTAACTTGGTTGCCGAGCTTCAGGAAACCCAAATGGAATTGGAACAAGTAAAATCTGCACTGTCGGCATTCTCCACCGAACCGGTTCTTGATAGCAGAACAGTCATCTCGGATAGCTTTGCTCCCAGTTCTTACGGGCACGACGATTTCGAAGTCGTGAAGTTTCCCAAGGCAGCATCCATTGCTGAGTCGGATTCGGATCAGGATTTCGAATTAGTTCAAGATCTTGGATACGGAACACTCGTTCCTATTCCTTTCTCAGGCTGGTCGATGGGTGGCTCTACAGGGTTGATCGACCAAAAGTACCTGGACTGGAAAATTGATTCGCAGGAAAGAATTTCTATCTCTGTTGGCTTGATTGGGCTGCATGCCGTTGAAGACGATCTAGAAAGAACTATTCGCATTGAGCCGCTAACAAGCGAATTCCTTGTGGACGGTGACGGATTGCCGCTGACGTTTTACCGATGGAGTCAGGGTAGCGAAACGCTTACTGATGTCGGATCGATGGCTGGGCTGGATTGGCTTTATAGCGGAGACGCGATCATTGCTTCGATTCATCCGATCGACGGCGACCACGTTAGCGAGATTCTGGAAACTTCCCAGAACAATACCGCCGATCAAATTGCTCGAAAAATTCAAGTGGGTTTGGAACACCGCTGGCCCGTTTTGATTTTGGTCAAAAATTAACCACGGCAGGGCGAATTCAATCGGGAATTGTTAACAAGACTGAATTGCGAATTCATCATGAAAATTATCAGGCGGAGCCTGACCTCATTACCTTTGGAACCACGGTGCCTACAAAGAGTTGAAAAAAAGCACCTGTTTTAGTTTTTCGTCCGGCAAAGTACGTTCCGATTTAAGAGAACGACCCGATTGCCGAGTGGGACACAAGCGAAACTAACCCGAGAGAAACTGATCTGAGAGAAACTCGTAAGAGTTCCTTCCGGCAGAAGGAACGTACTGCTACCAAACGAAAAATAGATTACGAGATTGGACGATAAAACCCGAGTTAACGGCAACTGTCGATCACCGCATCCGTTCAAATATTCCTTCCGCTAGGCCGAACTCCTGCTGCCCCCATTTTTGGGGTCACTCAAGTGACTATTCTTTTTGCAGCCGGTCGATAGACTAAAATTCGTTAGTACGAGTAAAACTTAGGCGTCCATCCAATAGCAGGATCAACCATCATGATCGACCGAAGAAAATTCCTTAAAAGTTCGCTATCACTTTCGGCCGCCGGCGTGGTTGCCAGTCAAAATGTTACAGACAGCAATTCGACTTTTAACAAGCAATTAGACTTAAAAGCAAGCGGTTCAAATTTCCCTAACGCTCCTGTTTTTGTGGCGACCTGGCCGTTTGGAAAATTCGCTTGCGAAAAAGCATTTGAAATTGCGTCTACCAACCAGCCGATGCTGGATGCTATTGAACAAGGAATTGGTGTCACCGAAAGCGATATTAAAAATGCGTCAGTAGGGATTGGTGGAATTCCCAACGCGGAAGGAAAAGTCGAGTTAGATGCCTGCATCATGGCAGGCCCCCAACATCAAGCTGGCTCTGTCGCCGGAATTCAAGATATTGCTCATCCAATTTCAGTTGCCAGAAAAGTGATGGAACAAACGCCGCACGTGATGCTGGTCGGTGAAGGAGCCAAGAAATTTGCACTTTCAAATGGGTTTGCCGAAACGAACCTGCTTTCGGAAAAACAAAGACGACGGTGGGAAGATCGCCAAAAGGAATCCAATCAACCCCAACCAGAAATTAACGAAGACCACCACGATACGATCGCGATGTTGGGCGTCGATACTCAAGGGAATCTGTATGGAGGTTGTTCCACCAGCGGATGGGGTTACAAGATACCTGGTAGAGTAGGGGACTCACCGATCATTGGTGGAGGGCTATACGTTGACAATACGGTCGGTGCAGCTGGCGCGACCGGTTTGGGCGAAAATGTGATGAGGTACTGCGGCAGTTTTTTGGTCGTTGAAATGATGCGTCAAGGCGCCAATCCAACAGAAGCCTGTGTTCAGGCAATTCGGCGGATCGAGTCGCTTGACCCTAAAAGTTTCGACGAACTGTCCGTGAATTTTATCGCATTGGCCAAAGATGGAACTTTCGGGGCTGCGGGAACGAACAAGGGATTCAAATTCTCCGTGACTACCAAGAACCAAAGCGAAATCCTGACTGCCAAAAGCATGACCGACAATCCAATCGGCCCCGAAGGCGGCAATCGAAAATAAGCTGGATGGGGATAGTTCATCGCCTAAGGGTTGTACCGGCCTCAACGATCTTTATAGTTCATTAAAGTGTCGGCGGTTCTGACTTTCGCTGGCTGATCGTTTGCCCCAACAATCTTGAGGATGTGGCCGTGTCTTTGAAGAAAGTTTTTGATCAACTGATATCACCACAGCCAAACAGACGCTCGAGAGTTTCCAAAAGAAAATACTCTCAAACTGAATTCAGTATTGCGAGTTTGGAATCCCGACACTTGCTGGCTGGAATTTTTCTGGACACATCCAACGGCGAACTGACGGTTTTCGGGGATAACGGAAATAATGTCGGCCAAGTGAACTTTGTCAACGGAAACATCGAGGCTCGAATCGACAACGTGGCAGTCCAAAGTTTTAATCCTGGGCAAGTGAACAGCCTCGTTTTTGTAGGATTCAACGGGAACGATACGTTTTTCAATAACACCGCAATTAATTCGTCACTGTTTGGACATGCAGGCAATGATGAACTGTTTGGCGGAAACGGAAATGACTTGATCGTCGGGGATGTTGGTAACGACACGTTGCAGGGAAATGATGGGAACGACATCATCATCGGATTCAACGGTAGTGACACCATCCGAGGCGGATCTGGCAACGATGAATTGTTTGGTGGCGACGGCCTGAATTCGATCTTTGGAGAAGGTGGAAACGACCTTATTTTCGGCGGTAACGATGCAGACAATATCGATGGCGGACTCGGAATTGACAAAATCTACGCGCTGGCCGGAAACGATATCATTGCGACAGGCGGTGGAGGGATTCAAGGTACAACTGGAGATGACGTACTGACTCAAGCGGACTTGGTTCTTGGCCTGGAGGGTGACGACACCATCACCGGTGGAATCGGCTGGGATGTCATTTATGGCGGAACTGGAAACGACCGCGTTAATGGAAGCGACACGGCATCATGGATTTTCGGTCAAGCTGGTGACGATGTTTTGATCGGTGGATCGGCAAACGATTATTTCACCGCAGAGGGGGGTGACGACGCGATCGTAGGTGCAGGTGGCGATGATTTTATATTTACCGGAACAGGTTTTGATTACATTGAAGCCGGTGAAGGGAATGACTTCATTGATGCCGGTGCGAACGAAGACAGAATCTTGGCCGGCGGTGGCGTGGACACCGTATTCTTTGATGCTGCCGATTCCATTTTTAAAGTGACCGCCAATGGCAATCGCTTGATTTCCCGCGACACGCGTGGCGGTTTGGATGTCGAAGATGTAATTGAAAACGCTGAAAACCTTCAATATACAAACACGATCAAACCAGCGGTTTCTGACACGACATTGACTTTAACGATTCAGCCCATCATCGCCGCCAATACTAACGGGACCAACCGATCTGAATTTTTTGGAGATGAGGCATCCGAACAAAGGATCAAGGATTTGGTCGACTTTACATTTTACGAAGCCGGCATCGACGTCGTCTGGTTGACGGAAAGGAATTGGAATAACAACTTTGCCAACATTGGGAATAGCAATCCTCGCCCCAACAGCGATCTCGATCGGATGGTTAGGGACGGCGATAATGCTGGAGTTGGGAGTTCCAATCCAAATGTCTTAGACATGTACTTTGTTGAAATTGTTCCCGAGTTTGGAGAGACCAGCGAGTCTACCGCCAATGGTTTAGCATTTGTCGGGGCCAACGGAATTGCGTTCCACGTAGGCGACAATTTGGTGACTTTTGAGAGTGGTCGAGAAACGATTGCGTTGATCGCAGCTCACGAAATTGCCCACAACCTTGGTCTCAGCCATGTCAACATTGGCAACAATTTAATGAATCCTCTCCCGTCCCAAACGAATCTTAATGGCGGTCAAGTATCTACGATCCGGGGTAGCCAATTCACAGTTTAGGAAACAACGAGTTGACGACCAACTTGATCCGAAGAATTTGCAAACTTAGTCTTCTTCGTCGTCGACCGGATTAAGCAAACGGGCACTTCGTTCCAGCAATTGATTACGTCGGTCTTGTGAGAGTTCTTTGGATTTCTGGTCGCGATTAAGGTCGTTATAGATCGCAAGCGTGAATGGACATTTGAGCTTTTCGAGTCGAAAATCAATGTACTCGGTTTCGTGCCCGTTTAACTTTCCATTCACGAAGTCAACCATCGTTTCAATCGAAGGAACACCGATTTGATTTCTTCGCCAAATTTCGCCCAAAGTATGCACGCCCGCATCCCGTCGACTGTTAATTAAGGAAAGCCGTTCCAAGAGTCCCTGATCTTCGCGAGCGGCCTGTTCAATTTCGGTAGCTCGAACCGAATCCAAAGACTCGTCGAGATAGGCTTCTAATTCCGCGTCGGTAAATTGATCATTCACGATTGATTCACAGCTTTCTTAATCAAGGATATGTCCAAAGTTTAAGACAAATAGTCATGTCTCGCAATTCAATAGGTGAATAGCCCAAGATACCCGTGATGAATTTTTTCGACTCATTGAGTTCGCGGCAAACCAAAATTCAAAAGGTGAACCGAGCCGCTTGACGACTCGTTAAAAAACGGCATGCCTTTCGGTTTGACGCGGGGTTGCCTATGATGGGGAACGATTTAATACGATGGCTTTTACCGTGCCATCTGACAACAAAAACACGATCTGCGATTCGAAGTGTCTGAAAACATTGATCTTGAAACCATTAAAGAAGCCGTCCGCGAAATACTTGTAGCGGTAGGTGAAGATCCAGATCGCCCCGGATTAATCGAAACGCCTCGACGAGTGGCAAAAATGTACGCCGAGATGTTTGCAGGCTTGCATGTGGATCCGAGCCGCCATCTTAAAGTGGTGTTCCCCGAAGAGTATGACGAAATGGTTTTGATTCGAGATATCGAATTTACCAGTATGTGTGAACATCATTTACTGCCATTCTCTGGAGTTGCCCACGTCGCCTACATCCCTCACGGCAAAGTAACCGGGTTGAGCAAGATAGCCAGAGTGGTCGAGGAAGTTTCTCGTAAGCCGCAAGTCCAGGAGCGAATGACGCAAACCATCGCGGAAATGGTAGAAACTCATTTGGAAACCAAGGGAGTTGCCGTGGTCATTTCGGCCGAGCATTCCTGCATGTCGATTCGGGGCGTTCGTAAACCGGGGTCGATGACCATTACCAGTGCGTTGCGAGGCGAATTTCGAGATAGTCAATCCACTCGTGCTGAATTCATGTCACTGATCAACGGCAATCAAAGGTAAAACACAGTCGTCTTGTCCACTCGAATTGCCCAAATGTAAGGTACTACGAGAGCAGTGAGGCCTAATGCCTAAAGATTAAGGTCTTGCATTTGTTAACAAATTCAGATTTCATCAATTTTTTACAAATTCTTGAAACACCTCGGATGCTTGTTGCTCATCAATCAGGCCTTCAAAAATTTGCAACCGGTAATTCAGTGTCAAAGATTTTCCCTTTTCGATGACAACAGCGCCAGCTCCTTGAGGTTGTTTCTGAAAATGGTGCAGTCCAAAAGGATTGGCTGCAATCAAGCCGTAGTCCCGGGCATGCCAAGTCGTCGGATGCCTTAAATTATCGACGTGATCGAAAATTGCGATGCTGACGTCGTTTCCTTCGATCGGTCCTTGGTAAACGACCCAAGCAGCTTTTCTGCCCCAAAGATCTTTCCCTACATCGCCCGCACTGTTGAAAGCTTTTCCAAATACCTGATTGACCCCTTGTTTCGGCCTAGGCGATAAACGAATGTCTGGATGAGTTCGAATGGCGAATACTCCCTCCTTCGTGTCGTCTAAACTTAGGTCTCCATATTTCGCCTTAAAAGTGATTTTCGCTTCCAACCATCTGGAATGGAGGTCGCCACCAAAACTATAAACCGTCTGATCCTCGAAAACTGGTTTCTGATTCTTTTTCGTCACCCACTGAGAGACGGTTTTCAATTGGTTGGCCTTAAGAGATTTGACTCCAAATTCAGTCGCAATCACTTTGACTTCGCCTTCAGATTCTGTCCAAAAATCGAGGCCATTGAATTCGTGAGAAAACCAAACCGATTTATGATGCGGGTGATCGTGAGCTTCTCCTTTGACATCCGATCTCATCGGCCAGTTTCGGGTGACTCCCAATTGCCCTGGCGCAAGCAGGGGATAAAAGATGGGCTTCCCGAATTCATTCGTGCAATAAGTTGTAAAATGAGACTGTCCCAATCGAACGAGTATGTTGTCGCCAACTCTTTCAAACGCAACCCTTGCCGATTTTTCAGCAGCAGAATTCGTTGGGTCCTGAGCTGAGACTTGCCCTATGCTGGGAAAGAAGAGGACGCAAAAAATCACGCAGCCTAGATAGACAACTACAAACCTGTTTTTCATCGGTGTTACCCTGGCAATTTTGGAACAGTCATCCTAGCCCAAGTAGAATCCAATCTGCGTACAACTTGGGGGCCTTGTGTTTTTTTGGTTCTATCGTCTAAGAGAGCCGATTTTCTTTTTCAGTAGCACCGTTTTCCGAGCAGCATTTGTTGCCAATTCGTCCTGGAAAGATAATTTACTATGAGCAAAATCTGCTGTACAAACAAGTCGTTCCACAGGTTGCGGATCGGAAGATTCAGTCGTTTAATCTTCAAGTCTTGGATCGCTGCGGTATTTTACATTGTGCTCCAGGCTGCTGCCTCTTCGAATAGAATCGCCTCCAAAACGGTCTCGGATCGAATCGGATGTTTCATCGACTGCTTGATTCTTTTGATTCTCTTCACGATCGAATAAGGATTGTTGCTTCTTTCCACAATCACTCAAATTCGAAACTCCAAACCCAAGTAAACGAACGCCTGATGAAAACTTGCGATCCGAATCTACATTGATCTGTCGCAACATCTGTTTTGCGACTTCCCAGAATGCTTGAGTCGTGTGAGTCGCGTTTTGAATCGTTCGAGATCGAGTCACAGTCACGAAATCATAGTAGCGTAATTTCACGTGAATCGTTTTTCCATAAATATCGTGTCGCCTAAGTCGACGAGCCACTTGGTCTATGAGTTCCAGCAACCACCCCTCAAGGCATTGTTCATCGCAAATGTCGGCATGAAAAGTTGTTTCGTGAGATACTGACTTGGCGATCCGATCAGGAACAACAGATCTTGAATCAAGACCGCGTGCCAGTTTCCAAAAGTGTTCGGCATTGACACCAAACAACGAGGCTAGATCCTTTTTAGACAATCGACGTAAGCTTCCAATCGTTTTTATCCCTGCGGCAGAGAATTTTTTCTCAGTTTTAGGGCCAATTCCCCACACCCTCGAAATGGGTAACGGTTCCAAAAATTCAAGAACTCGATCAGGGTCGACAACCACGAATCCGTTTGGTTTTTGAAGGTCGCTGGCAATTTTTGCTAAATATTTGTTAGGCGCTACTCCGACCGATGCCGGAAGGTTCAATCGTTCCGCAATGGCGTCCTGAATTTTTCTGCCAATTTCATGCGACTTTCCAAAAAGCTTTTGGGAGCCCGAAACGTCAAGAAAAGCTTCGTCGAGCGACAATGGTTCTACAAGCGATGTGAAGCTGAAAAAAATCTCCCGTATCTGTTTGGAAATTTCAGCATAATAAGACATCCGAGGTTTGATAAAGACAGTACGCGGGCACAATCGAATCGCTTGAGCAGCGGACATGGCACTATAGATGCCGAATTTTCGGGCTTCGTAACTGGCCGCCGCAACGACACCTCTTCCTTTTGGGGAACCACCGACGACAACCGGTTTTGATTTGAGTTCGGGTCGATCTCGCAATTCTACCGACGCATAAAACGCGTCCATATCAACATGAAGTATCATTGCTGCAGGTCCTACTGCGCGAAAATTGATTGAGTATTGAAACCGAAAGGGACACAGATCCTTTCGGTATACTCAGAATTTACCACAGTGGAAGTGACACGTTTGGTGCTCGGCAACGGTTCGTATCAAAATCGACTCCGTGGCCGTATTTCGCGAGTCAGACTTCCGGATTCCTGGCATGAAAGTCAGGCAACTTAAATATGAAGCTGACCGGCCATTCCCGAAAAATAATTCAGAATAGCCAATTCCAAAATATCGCTCGTCAAATATTTGGGTCGACGATGAAACTCACAAAAGTCTTTACACTGGAG
>JBCCSJ010000158.1:0-12809 GCA_039200505.1 Planctomycetota bacterium
ACCGCTTAAATCCGTATTGGCACCCCCATTAGCATTTGATTCCGCTAATTTAGTCAATGCAGGAACGATCGTGATCTGAGCCGTCCCACCACCGAGTCGATCGATCGTTAAACCTGCTGGGTCATCGAGATCCTGCTCATCAAAAATCTTTGTATCGTAAACGTATTGAGTCGTAACTCCATCGGCTGCGGCAACTCCACCCACGCCAGCAATTGGCGGATTGTCTCGAGTAATGGCTCCCAGCGGAGATTTCCAAACCGTTCTATACTTGACACGTCCATCGGGTCGATACGCGGTGGTGATCTCAGAGAGGGTTTTAGCATCAATCGGATCAAGAAGATTCGAATGTGTGTCGTAATCCGCAATTGCTGCCGTATGAACCGTTTGACCGTTAGAGTTTTGATTTGTGACCGTTCCGTGACCTAAAGCGTTTCGACTACCTACGGTAAATCCACAGCAAGTCTGATAGTCCGTAGTAGTTACTCCACCGCTGGGGTTTGTTACCGAAACCGGCATGGAATCAGGCCCGTAACTGTAGCTGGTCGTCATCGCCAGTGGAGTTCCAAAGCCAACAGTTCGTTCTTTTAGATTCCCGGCATCGTCGTAAGTCATAGAAGTTACGATTCCATCGGCCGCTGTCGACTGGGTCAGATTGCCATCAGCATCGTACTGAGACTGAGTTGTAAGCGTCAGACTATTTTTACTGCGGCTTTGGATTGTCGATCTCCCCAATGAATCACGAGTCGTTAAGACCTCAACCCCCGAAGGATCGATGATTTCTACAATATCGCCATTGAGATCCCGGATCGCGTCGTTAATTCGAATCGTAGGATTGTCGATTGTTTGACGGGTCGCATTAAGCACTTGAGTATTGTTGCTGTAGGTAACCGTCGGGTCACGAGTCTCAATTGTTCGCACGGTCTGCCGATCGGCTGAATAGCCAAAATAAGTTCGGGTTTGAGGGCCACCAGCGGTTACCTCCTTAAACAACAACTGATTGTTTTGGTAAACAAATCGATTCTGCTTCAGCACCCCTGTACTGGCTGTATCCCCCTCGTAAAGAACTCGCCCACGATAATCAAAGACGATTGCTTTTCTCATATGGCCGTTATAAATATTATGAGGACGCGATTGACCGGCTAGATAAAGATACGTCAGATCGAACCGGTCATTGATTGAAAGAATTTCATCGAAAGCATTGTCGGTCAGATCAACATCTTTAGCATAAGTATGATACCGATTCCCCAATCGACCATCGCTACCGTGTGCTGAAACCCCAACCACACCGACTCGATTCTTGGTGTAGATACAGTTATTTACATCATCGTAACGAGTTTGTACGCTTGTTCCGTCAGCGTAAAGCGTCTGAATATTCCGATCGAGTGCGTCGTAGGTATAGGATGTCGTATCTCCCTTAACACTGACCGTACTTGTCAAGCGGTTACCTACATGTCGCTCAATTCCCTGTCGTGATGCCTTATTCATTAAGAAGCAAACATTACAGAGTGATTGATCGAAGTTACGACCTCAGGCTAATCGAACATTAGGTGATTAACCGTATCAAAAACCGATTGTGACGCCAGTTTCCCTGACGCCACATTCTCAGTCTTTGAAATAACGGTTAATTCGTTTGCTACCGAGCATTGACCGGCGGTTGATAAGTGTCAGGCAAATTGGATGTCAGGAAATGGTTGGTTTCCTGAATCATCTTTGACGAGATTTCGTCGTTTTTCGGCGGCTCGTCGTTGGGCTCGTTTTCCTGATTCAGGAATTGTTCCATCGCGCGATCAAGTTGCTCAATAAGCTCTTTGATATGCTGCACCTGTTCTTTATTCATTTTCAGGGTCTTTCTCGATTAAGTGCGACGTAATGATTAACGGCCATCGCCAAAGTGTTCTTCTTTGGAGGAGGCACAGTGATAAAAGGCAGTCAAGAATCGGATCGAGGCAAAAAACTGAAAAGTCTTTTAGAGTTTTTATTACTTCATAAAGTGGATGGAATCTTTTCGAAAAATACAAATCAAATACGGCGATTTAGCCTAACGGTGCCTTTTAAAAATGGGGCGATGGCCGGAACTGGTTGACCCAACCGCGGCCTGTCGCCATGTTCTCCAACCATCAAAGGTGCTTTATGCAGATTCTAAATGCGATTCAAAGAACAGGCCGTCAATTTGATCCATCCGATTTTGTTTCCGTCTCTAATCAATGTGTCGATATCCCGGTTGGTCCACAGTTAAACGGAGGCCGAAAGGGAAGAGTTGCACGGAACTTCCAGAAAGCCAAACAGGCTGGTCTGTGGAATTTGCACGAGTGCTTTCCGACGACGACAGAGCCAACAGTCGGTATTGAAATCGAACTCTATCTGGTTGAAGCTCGTTCGGGTGAATTGGCTCCACGCTTCGATGCCGTTTACCGATTGCTGCCTAAATGGGCTCAACGGTTTGTCAAAAAAGAGGCGTTTCAGTTTCAGATCGAAATTGCCACAGGCGTTCACCCCTCTGTTGAAACCGCCGGTGAACAGTTGGAACAGTGTTTGGCCGCGATCACTGATGCGGCAGACCGACTGAACCTAGAGCTTCTTTGGCAGGCGGGAATTCAGGACTTTGAGGTCGATTTTGACTACCTTACCGATTCTGAACGCACTCAATCAACGATGCGTCGCCAACCCGAAAAGATTTCGCTGCTTCACCACAATGGCATGCACGTTCATGTTGGTGTTGCCCGCGATCAAGTCATCAGGGTTTGCGACGCAGTCACCGCGATCAATGATCAGATTATCGGTATGGCCGCCAACTCTCAAATCATTGAAAACGGTGCCGTTGTCTGCCAGAGTCAGCGTTGTCAAAGTTGGCTTGCCGCATTCCCGACTCTGCCGAAGCAGTACTACCGTGACTGGAGTGGTTTCTATGATGCGATGCTGCCATCCAATCGCATTGGGATCGTACTCGAACCAAAAGATAACTATGCCTGGGTTCGCCCCACGACTTACGGTACCTGTGAAATACGGACGGCCGATCTACCGAAGGATTTGGCGACCGCACTTCACGTTGCGGAGTTTATCCACAATAAGGTGCGACATGCCAGCCTTGGCGGCTGTCAAATTTTGCCTTCTCTGGATCAGGTTCGCAATCGTTGTCAGCAAGCCGCGCGATTGGGGACCGCTTACCAGCCACCTTCAAAAATACATTTTGATGTTATGAATTTTGCTCAATCGACAAACTTCAACAGCGTTATGCAAGAAGGGAAGGCATCCCCGTAGGCAGGAACGCCTTCGCAAAGTTGGCCAAAGATCAGGACCTGAAGCGATTTTCTCAAAGATCTATTATCGCTTCGTGATCAGCTGATATTCTTCAAATTGCTGTTTGTGTTTGAGTTCAGCCGTGCCGTCAAAATGACTCTGGATTTTTGGCCAAATATGCTTGGCAACGTCACGGCCCAATTTCAAACCGGCAACATTATCTGCCTGGATGTGATAGCCGCCCATCACTCGTGAAATCCCTGCCATCTCGGCGGCTTCCGTGAAAGTCGGGATTGGCAACATGATCTCACAAGTCGCATGCTCTGAGCCAATAATTTCCGCGAGAGGTCGGCCGTCCAACTGTTGCATCTGCTGACAAGTAAATCCCTGTTCGGTCAACTCTCCAGCCTGTCGGGGTTCGACAAATCCACATTCGTCACTACCGGTAAACAGTTTTAAAATTTCAGCACATCCGCCGCTGATGCAGCTATGGCCCGAAACGTATCCCGGAAAGGGCGGAGTGATAAATGTGCTCGGCGAATAAGGATGCCAGTCGTCGCCCTTGATATCTGTCACTCCCTTTCCCGGCCCAGCCCATCCTTTGATGGTTTTGCCAGCGTAGTAATGACGCACTAACGTCCAGGGTCGCGAACTATCATAGTAACGTTTGGAATCCCAGGCGGCGATAAAGGTATCCAGAGCGCAGTTGCCAACGGTGAAAAATAGTTTCACGTCCTCATCAATATCATTCTGGTCACGCGTCGAGACAACCATTGCAAATTTGAGCCAGTGACCTGACTGACCGGTCGACCGCGGTCCGTCGCGCATGAATTCAACAATTGCTTTTTGTTCAGGGGATAACGTCGCGTTGAATTCGATACATTGGTCAACCTCTTTTAAAAGCTGTTCGCTTCCAACAAGTGGCGGTGGTCCAGGCCGAAACTGCTCGGCACTATCGAGCCCAAAAGGAGTGACTCGGTACCAGTGAGGCGTCAAAAAGTCCATCACAACTTTGCCACCCTTGCCATCATCGAACGGGATCAGTTGCCAGCGGTCGGGATCATTGACTTTGTCGGTCGGATTGACTGGCCGATACATCGTGTAATCGGAATAGGGTTGCCCGTTGGAACCTTGTTCGTCTCCCAGTTGATTGGCTCCGTCGCGATGGCGATATTCGAGCAAGACTCGGGCAACATGATTGCCGATGCCCTGGGGTGTGTTCAAATTTTCTGAATAGTCATTTGGGTCGTAGCCCATCGCTTTCATTTCTTCTGTCAAATAATCCGCGAAGCCGGGATATTGATCGAGGCATGTCCGGTACATTGCATAAGCAATTGCTTTTTCTTTATTGGCTAACGTACGCTCGTTTAGCGGACGGCGAAGGGACCCGCCATGCATCGTGCCAACGGCTTTTTCATCGTAGGCAGCCCAAGCGTCAAACATCGCTGTCACGGGAATCGCCATTTGACGTGACAAAATGGTCGGTTTGGCACCGATTCTTTCAACGTCACGAGCGGCGGCTTCTAACATGATGCCGAGCCATTGGTAGGCAGCGGATTGCGGAGTATCGGTAACTTCTTCAGATTTTGCCATTTGTTGGCACATCGCATTGCTTACCGATAAGCATGCGAGTAACAGCCCAACAATGAGACAGCGGAAGATCAACATGGATGTCCTCAGATTGGAAACAGAATAAATGAAGTTTCATTCTTACATCCAGCGGTCTTGCGTCTGTGGCTACGGGTCGGATGTCTTTGTAGTAATTCGGCTACAAGGCGGGGTCCACGGATTGGCATCCGTGGCTACGATTTCGTACGTATGGGACTGACCTGGTTGATCCACGGATTGGCATCCGTGCCTACAACCTGAGGTTCTTGCCGGGCTAACCATAATAGAATTTCGATCTCCAGCCACGAAGTGGCGATAATATAAAGCCTTGGGCGTAAGCCCAAGGGCATTGAGACGGCCCACCCTCGGAGAGTCCTGAAGGGACGGCAGATGCGGGCTCGTGGCCGATATTCCGTCGCTTCTTCCCAGGCGTTACGTTCAGTTCAGGTTCTTAATCCACGGATTGGCATCCGTGGCTACATTTTCGTTCCTATGGGACTCGACGAGCTTAATCCACCGATTGGCATCCGTGGCTACATTTTATTGTATGTATAGGACTAACCGAGCCGATCCACGGATTGGCATCCGTGGCTACAATCTGGCTCGTTCGGGACAACGAAACGATTTTCAAAATCGACTGTACGGCAGGCTGTTACAACTATTAACATTGGAGGATGAACCGGAAAACTAAAAACCTGGATGCCGGTCCCACGATTACTCAGCGGCAATGCTGGGTGATGCTACTGGCCGCAGCTCTCCTCATCATCTTGCTGTCAGTGATTTTTTTCCAGGAACGAAACAAAGAGCTGCAACTTAGAGCCGAACAAACCAGCCACCGTCTGGCACTGGTCGAAGAGATCGTGGCCCGCGACATTGACCGAGTCCAAGCCGACCTACGATTCGTCGCCGTCCTTCCCGAAGTCATCGCAGCAGACGCAGGCAACGCCATCGCGCTTCGTAAAGTGACTCAAGTTTTTACAGACTTTGTGACCAGCCAACAAACATATTCCCAAGTCCGATTGATCGGTCGCAATGGAATGGAGATTGCGCGTGTGGACTGGGACGGCCAAATTGCCACCGCGACTCCCAATTCGGAACTTCAAGACAAATCCGACAGATATTACGTTTCCGAATCTCTTGCTTTGAAACCGGGTCAGATTTTTACGTCTGAGTTTGACTTAAATTTAGAGAATGGAAAAATCGAACGTCCGCTCAAACCTGTCATTCGTTTTGTGATACCCATCAGTCAAAACGGAAGTTCAGGAAATCTTCTCGTGTTTAACTACCAGGGAGCTGCTTTGCTGGAGGAACTTGCGGCGATCTCGCTGCCGGGTAAGACTTTTCTCGTGAGGGAAGACGGTGAGTTTCTGCTCGGACCTGGCTCTGAATTTGAATGGGGCTGGCTGCTGAATCACACGAAGAATTTTACCAGCCTATTTAATGATGTAAGAATCATGAATTTGATAAAATCTGACGAAGTGATCAAAACAAAATCCGGTCTTTTTCAAGCAAGAGAAATCCAATTTGGCCGGGACAAGGTCGCAATGGCCGAAGCTCAAACATCCCTTTTTGGTGTGGCCTACATTGAATCTACAACGGCGCTCGAATCGTCAAGTAAACTTTTGAACCGCCTGATGCTGGTGGGCGGCATCATGCTCATCCCGCTGGGTTTGATTACTCGATTTTGGGCGGCAGCGATTGATCGTCGCGAGTTGCAAAATCGCAAGATCGCAGAATCGGAACAGCGATTGCGACAACTTTCAGCTCAACTGATTGGATTACAAGAAGACGAACGAAAGAACTTGTCGCGAGAAATCCACGACTCGTTGGGGCAACAGGCGACGGCGATCAATCTGGAATTGCGGATGTTGAAAGGCAAACTTTCCAGCAGTCCAGAACTCGAACGATTGATCGGGGAAAGTGACGAGTTGCTGCGATCTCTTCACGGGTTTGCGACTCGCGTTCGTCCAGCCGAACTGGATGACCTTGGGCTGCAAGTTGCCTTGGAAAGCCATGTTTTAGAATTTGCAGAACGGACGGGCATCGAAGCTGAATTATCGGTCGTCGACGTTGATACAGAACTTGACTCCTCGATTGCGGCTCACATTTTTAGGATCGTTCAGGAGTCCCTTAATAACATCGCCAAACACGCCGAGGCGACCGTTGCCTCGGTCAAGTTACAAATGGATTTGACCAATGGCAGACTGAACTTGGAAGTTTCCGATGATGGCATTGGCATGTCAATGGACTCAACTTTTCCCGACCGACGATCACACGGTAAGCGGCTCGGAATGATCGGAGTTCGTGAACGAGTGGATTTGCTCAATGGCACGATCGATCTAACCTCATCGGTCGGGATGGGCACCATTCTTAGAATTGAAATTCCAATGCCAGAATCCAAAAAAGAACCAATCGAGGCAATTCAATGATCCGTTTGGTCTTAGCGGACGACCATGCTATGGTTCGGCAATCGTTGGCGCGGGTCCTTGAATCTGAACCGACCATTTCCGTGATCGGACAAGCTGGCGATGGTATCGAGCTAAAGAAAATCATTGCAAAAGAAAAACCAGATTTCCTGGTGATGGACTATTCAATGCCTAACCATTTGGCCGTGGATGCGATCAAGGACTTTTTAAAGACGTTTCCAAATATGCGAATCGTCGTTTTAACCGTTCACGAAAGCATTCATTATGCCGTGCACGTTTTGGATGCGGGGGCACACGGATATATCATCAAAGCCGCAGCCGTCGATGAACTGATTTTGGCCATCGAAACGGTACGACACGGTAACGTTTACGTTTCACGCCAAATCGCCCAGCAGGTATGGGCGCAGCGAAAATCTCCTCAAGCGGCAAAGTCGGGTGTTGGGTTGCTTTCGTCACGCGAGCTTGAGGTCTTGAAGTTATTGGCAGAAGGAAAAACACTTCAGGAATGTTCTCATCATCTTTCAATCAAAGTCAGCACTGTATCAACCTATCAAAGCCGATTGCTGGAGAAGCTGGGTCTCAAATCGAAGACTGAGATTGTGCGGTTTGCGATGGAAAATGGGTTAGTCGAATAAAAATCAAACCAAACCGTGAAATTTGCGGTCGTCAGTCAAGAGTTAATGCAATCAAATTATTCTTTACCGTCAGTTTCACCACCATCGGTTTCGGGTGGATTCAATGAATTATTTGCCAATGGACGGGATTGTTTATCCAACCAAAAGTTAGGATTCCAGGTGCCCGACTGGCTGATGCTCAAACCGTCCAATTCTGACTGCGGTGCTTGTTCAAAATTCGAATTATCTTGAGAAGCTTCCTGCGGTTTTTCCGGATTCGTTTCTTTGCGACTAAAACATGGGTGGTATCTTTCGTCATGATTTTCACGTCTTCTGAAAAGCTTGATAGGTAATAAAAGACCTTTGTTAAAAGCGGGAAACATGACGATTTACCTGATTCGAGTAATAGATGAACTGAGAACGAACTGAAAAATGTGAATTGACTTAATAACTCATGAGTTAGTTTTCGATACCGACGCAGCGTGACGCGTTTTTCGGTGCCGCGATGCATTTTTTTGTTTAGTATTAGTGAATGTCGTTCGACCAAGAATCTTGACACCCATTCCAAAATTTCTTTCATCATGACCGAAACTAGAATCAGCTTGGTCGCAGCCCTTCAAGCCAAAACGCCGGCCGCGTGGTCAGAATTGGATCGGTTGTATCGACCCCTGATTCGAAATTGGTTGAGCAGATATCAGTTGGATTCCAGCGATCTGGAAGACCTGACGCAGGATGTGCTGTCGATTCTTTTTCAAGAAATTCGAAGATTCGATCACAACGGGCGGACGGGTGCATTTCGGAAATGGATTCGTCAAACCACCGTCAATGTAACGAGAAATTTCCTACGTAAACGTCGAGAAATCGGTGGGGGTGGCAAAGAAATTCAGGACATGATTGTCCAGTTACAGGACCCTGCCAGTGAACTGTCAGGTCAATTTGAAAGAGAGCATGATCAGTTCGTCATGCGTCACATCTTGAAAATGACAAAAGCCAGTTTTGAAGCATCGACCTTTGAAATTTTTCGATACCATGTTTTAGAAGAACATTCGCCGGATGAAACGGCCCAGCGATTCCAAACGAGCCTCGCCAACGTTTACAAAATTAAATCACGGGTGATTCGCAAAATGCGGGAATTGGCTGCCGATTTAATTGACGAAAGTTATTTTTCTTAAAAACGGTGTCAGCATTTTGGGTGGAGTCACATCTGTTTAGGTGTTAGTACCGCAAATTGAAAATTTTTGAGTTTCGAAGTGACATCTGGCCCAGACCACCCTTCAACGGATCTTTTATCCGATTATTTAAACGGGCGTTGTGACGAGAAAACGGCACAACCGATTGAGGAACACCTCGAAGACTGTCTGGAGTGCCAAAATGCGACACGCGAAATGAGTCAGGACGACAGTTTCATCCGCTTGATCCGCCAAGCAACTCCCAAAATCGATTCTGAACAGACTCTCGATCCTGTCGGTTGCGACGTAAATGAACCGGAATTGAGTTCCCAACCAACGAGACAGTCCAGTTTGAAACCATGCGATTCAATCGTCCGCTCGATTGAGGGCTACACGATCGTAGGCGAGCTTGGCCGGGGAGGAATGGGAGTCGTCTATGAAGCAATCGACGAAAAACTGAAACGGCCGGTGGCATTAAAAGTGATGCTTTCGGGCGTCCACGCGAATTCGGTCGAGCGTCAAAGGTTTATCCGCGAAGCCGAAACCATTGCGAAACTCCAACATTCCGGTATCGTCCAAATTTTTGATGTCGGAGAAAAAGACGGAAACCTTTATATCGCATTGGAACTGGTGTCAGGCGGAACATTGGCTGACTGGATGGTCGAGCATCGACCGGATGAAACCACCGCAGCCGCCATGATGTTTCAATTGGCGAAGGCACTTCAATATGCGCATGAATTGGGCATCGTTCATCGCGATTTGAAACCTGGAAATATTTTGATTCAGTCAAAAATTGATTCGAACGACAGTGCGTCAGCTTGGCCTGCCAGATGGACCCGCGAGAGGGACCGCCAATTCAATTCGGCGACCGCGAAGATCACCGATTTCGGTCTGGCCCGTGACTTGGACTCGGACATGCAATTAACCAAAACGGGTATGGCAGTGGGAACTCCAGCCTACATGTCGCCGGAACAGGCGGTCGGCGGCGAGCCATTTCCGAGGCCAACCACCGATGTTTATTCGCTGGGCACTATCTTGTACGAGATGCTGGCTAACCGTCCTCCATTCGAAGGTGGGGACATCATGTCGACAATGGTCAAGGTCATCGAAGATGATCCATTGCACCCCAGTGCTTATAATCCGACGGTTAGTCGCGACTTGGAAACGATCTGTTTAAAGTGCCTTAACAAGGCGCCTAGTGACCGTTATCAAAATGCGGGACAACTTGCCGAAGACCTTGATTTGTTTCTTTCTGGAGAACCGATTCGAGCAAGAGCTTTGACGGTTGCGTCGAAGACAATGAGATGGTCTCGCCGAAAACCGCTTTTGGCTGGCACCATCCTGACTGCCGGTGTGCTGCTCTTAATCCATCTTTTTTTGGCTTACGTTGTCCAACGTGGCATTCATGCCGACACCCAATTTAGAATCATGGTCCCTTTCGTTTTGTCTGGCTGGGTGTTTTTGTCCTACGTAGCGCAATGGTTACCTGATCGTTATCGAAGAAGTCTTTCCGCCCATACGACGATGGCAGCATTGAATGTCGGGCTTTTGACTTTGGTCCTTTCAATGGATAGCGGCCCGCAGAGTGCACCCACGCCTCTCTATTTTCTAGGCATCATCACGATTGCTTTGGTGGTTCCCAAACCGAAAGCAACGTGGATCGCTACTGTGTTTTCTATGGTCGGGTATTTAACGTTGGTCATCGTTGCCCATTATTTTGCGCCCCAGAATAGCGTCTCTTTTGAGCAAGCAATCGTTTTCACTTGCCTATTGTTTGCTGTCGGAGTTCAAATGCACTTGCTACTGCGGAGGAGCATCCAAGTTGAAAGCCGTGGCAATTAGTGACCACTGGTCCAAAAAATTGAACCAACAAGCCAAGCTTTTGCTGAGAATAAGAGTGCAAACGCCTCCTACCGATGCGGCCTGATTTTCGCAATTAATGCCCGTTAAAGTTGCGGAAAGGAGCAGATTAAGGATAAGATCTGTGACTGGAAATCACCGCTGTACCCGCATAAAAAAGACTAACGGAGAATCTCATGGTTTCGGATCATTTAATTTTGGAAGCCCAAAAGGCTTGGGGCGAAGGTATCGTTAAAATTGGTCAGGTCTTTATTGACAAAGGTGACTACAAGGCTGCCGCTGAAGAACACATCCATGAGTTTTACAACTATGCCGAAGGCCAAGTTCTTTTTAAGCCCACTCTGGTTTCCGAAAAGCAATTCCGATTGGATTTTGCTGGAGCGCTGTCCTACTTCGTCGGTGGTAACAGTGACTACCCTGAAGACCACGGATTCGCGATCAAGCCATGGTCCAACGTACGATGGGAAAATATTGGGACGAATATCATTGGTGATATGGGCGTTGCGATGGGCAACTATTATTTCACGCCCGTCGAAGGAGGTGACGACGTCAAGGTAGAGTATTCATTCGCCTACACAATCAATCCAGAAGGAAAGCTAAAAATTGTCCTGCACGATTCTCACCTTCCGTTCAACCCTACAGTCTAAAGGTGCAATCAACCTGCATTGACAGATGCGGTTCTGCCGCAGGAATTCGAATGGTGGGACGTCGAGCGATGCGGCCTTGATCATCAATTCAATTTTGAAGGGCCGCTAGTACAGTCGTAGCTTTGCAACCGAACTTCGAGGATTGAATTTTTAGTCGGACATTTGCCTTTGAATTCTGTCCGCTTCACTTGAATTGCACTCAGTGAGCCGAATGGATTGTTTGGAAAATGACAATCCATTTTCGGCTTTCCTTTTTTATCCGAGTGCCGCTTTTACCCAGAGAAAGTCGATGGCGTGGAAAAAAGGGACCAAAATCCCGACAAATTTCATAACCGGATTCCTAGGGTCAGGAAAAACGACAGCGATCACCAAACTTTTAGATCAACGACCGGAACAGGAGAACTGGTCGATCTTGGTCAATGAATTTGGAACGGTTTCGATCGATCATGCATTAATGGATACCGATTCGAATTCGGTGGCGGTGGAAAAACTGGGTGGAGGTTGCGCATGCTGCACCTTGGCTTTCGCCTTTAAGCCCTTGTTGGCTCAATTCCTGCGACGCACCAAACCAGACCGTTTCATTTTGGAGCCCTCAGGATTGAGCCACCCCGCCAAAGTGGTCGACATCTTAAGAGGCCCCAATTTTTCCAATGTGATCGATCTTCGAAACATTATTTGCTTGGTCGATCCCAAAGACTTCGATGATCCACGCTGGAAATCCAATGATGTTTTTCAGGATCAGATTCAACTTGCCGATATCGTGATCCTGAATTGGATCGACCAGCGGGACAAAGATTTGATCGCAAAATGCCGAAGTTGGGTCGAGAAATTTAGTCCGCCCAAGCAGATGATTTTGGAAACGAGTTTTGGAGAAATTGGTTCTGATTTATTGGACAAAAAGTTTACCGCGTCAAGGCTTCCGCTTTTTGAAGATGCCCACCCACTTCCCCATTCAGAAACCGAATCGAATCATAAAACCGTACCAGCAGAAGTTGATTCCGATCCAAGCGATCAGGGTCTTGATGATTTAGTTCCATTTCCGGATCGTCCGATTCAGGTCCCCAACCAGGGATCCGGTTACGAAGCCTGTGGATGGTTATTCCACGCTGACGATTTATTCGACCGAGATCGTTTGCTTGATTTGCTGGGAGGTCTTCGGCAGGTGATTCGCATCAAAGGAGTGTTTCATTGCTCCAATGATTGGTGGTCGATTAACCGAGCCAAAGAATCAACCCAGTGTTCCCGCAC
>JBCCSJ010000159.1:0-12700 GCA_039200505.1 Planctomycetota bacterium
AAATCCGTGGTGCTTGGCCAAAATTCTGGCAAGCATTGGCAAAGTTTGCTCACCCCGATATTCGTGATCCCCGGCCAGAAAAACGATGTGTTTCCCCTTGCCGGGTCCGCTATCACCCTCGTAAACAAGTGTTTCGTTGGCATTAAGAAATCCGTTCCCCAACAACAGAGCTGCCAAAGCCAAAAACATCAGGCAAAATTGGCTAGTCTTTTCGATAACCATCACTTCCCATCCAAAAACAGTGTTATTCGGTTTCCTATAGTTTACTTCGCAATCCACGCTTCAAAAACCACTCAAAAGTCTTCTATCCCGCCATTAGACGAAGAATCATCGTTTCCGGTGGACGCCGATTGACCGAGTTCTTGCCTCGATAGGGAATCTCGATGCTTGTTTCCCATAAAATTTCAAAAACGTTTGCAGCTAGCTAAAAAAACATCCTCCTTTGGTTGGAACGGAAGATCGAGGGATTTTCCCATTTTGTTAACCCAAGGAGGGGTATTCATGCAAACTTCAGACTTAAGTTACTGTTGGGGACAGGTCCCAGTCAGCCCAGTACCTACAAGCGGACAACCAGCACCACCATCTCCCATTGAAGACCTGAAAACCAAATACGGTTTTTATGCGTCTCCTGTAGCGATCTGTCTTGCTAACGAAGAATTTTACAATTGCATCAACGACGTTTGCACTCAGTTAGGTCTGGAATTGAAACAGTGTCGGTCGATGGAAGAATTTGAATTCGCCGTCGCCTCAACCAATCCTCACCAACCCGTTTTCGCGTTTGTAGACTACTCACTTATGACCCAGGATCCGGTCGATTAGATTTTCGATATGTTCAATAAGCATCTGAGCTACTCGATCATATTGCTCAAAAAATACAACCTAGCCGGCCAATCCTCCGCCAAGCCGCATCCCATGCTGCCCATTGAATTTATGCTGCTTCCGGTCAGCAAAAATGACCTACGAGCCAAACTTGACGAGTTTTTTGTCAAAACGTATTATCTTAACAAAATGCTTAGCAAAATCCGAAACCTCGAAAAACTCAATGAAAGAGAATGGATTTTGGTCCAGCTTGTTTCTTTTGGAATGCCGAACAAGCAGTCGGCGAATATTTTAACGCTGGCGGAAAAGACCATCGAAAAATGCCGCACAGGTATCTATCGAAAATTAGGAGTTCACTCAACCGGCGAACTGGCAAGCCTAGTCAGTATCGCCAATTTTTACCAATGGCCAGTCGGAGTCGAATTTCCGCGAAAGCGTTAACCTTCCAGCCAAAGCATGTCATTCATCCAGTCGCATGTTGGGATCGACCATTAAAACCCCTGAATTAGTTTCGCCACTAGCAAGGGTCATTCACGGGTTATTCTTGGCAATCCCGCATGCATTCGGATCTGAAGGCTACCAAAAATTAAGGCATACGTATTGTCAGATGCCTATTGGTGTTGACTCTTTAAAACACCAGTCCAATCAGATTGACAATCAAAACCAATAGCAGCAGAAACCAGGTGATCACCCAATATTTGAGTTGACTCTTCTTTTCAATCACGCGAGAAGGCGGATCAACAGAGATTGCCAGAGAGGTCCGAACGGACGAATGTCCTCCGCTGGATTGGAGCCAATAAAGTAGTTCACTTTGAAAGTCTTGTGCCGACTGGTATCGCTGGCTCGGCGACTCAGAAATTGCCCGAAGACAAATGCGTTCTAACTCATCTGGAATTTCGTTTCGATGATCTCTCGGCCTTCGAGGTGGGAACACATGATTCTGGCCCTCTCCCAAACCAGTGAATGGTCTTTTTCCAGTAAGTAACTCGTAAAATATGACTCCCATACTAAACAGGTCACACATGGTTGCGGGTGTGTAAAGCTCATTTGCAAACAACTCGGGAGCCATGTAACTCGGTGAACCGAGTGCCTGCATCACGTTTTGAGCGATGCCCGACGTTCGTGCCAACCCAAAATCGATAATCACCGGTTCCTGACCGGACATCAAAATATTGGCCGGCTTAAGATCGAGATGAACAATGCCCATGCTATGGCATTTGCCAACCACATCTAAAGCCTTCACCATAACCTCGACAACTTGTTGGCAACTCAACACCGCTGGAGTTCGGCAAAACTCAGTTAGCGATGGTCCCTGAATCAATTGCATCGCAACGAACGTTCGATGATGAAATTCTCCCGCATCGTAAATGGAACATATATTGGGATGATCCAATTGGCTCATGATTTTCGCTTCGTTGGATAATGTCCGGCAATTCCGAAACAGCACCTTAATTGCTATCCGACGTTTAAGTTCGGTATCCTCAACCTCATACACGACACCATTGCCTCCGCGGGCAATTTCATTCATGAACCTGTATTTTCCAAATAATGCGGGCAATGGCCCTAATACTTCTCGCACCGGGCAGTGGGTACTTACAAAGTTTCCGATCGAATCAGCACAGACTCCGTCCAGCCGAGCGTGCTCACCCACAGGCAATAGTGAGTGATACTCTTGCAGGTCGACAGGTTTGCCGGTCTTAAACCGATTCTCAATATCGATTCCTATCAACGAAAAAAGCGTTTCGACCGTCAAGTCGCCACTTAAGGTTGCTAAGAACATGGTCAGAGTTTTGTTCAGTTTGAGGTATTCCTCAAATTCGACAAACAGCGAAGAGCTGGGAGGTTGAATGATTCTCGAATTCATTGTTAAGTCCAGAAAAGCAAAAAGAAAAGGATAAGGATATGGAGACAAAAAAAGGAATACACATCGCGAATAAATCTAAGTACTCGCGAAGCATTTATTTACCGGCTTGCTTAGTGAATTACCCACAAAAATCGAATTTTCAGTGACGCTAGCCGGTAACTTAATTCATGGCGAGTCCTAAGATCAAATCCGTGGTGGATCCACAAATCGAATCAGCGATCATGTCTTGGTTCAGCGGAAAATCGGTTGCAGCTGATGCCATCTGGCATGGCCAACTTTCGATAAAACTTCCAAGAAAGAGCTGAAACAATATGTTAAAAGTTAAAAACTGACGCTGTCGTTTCGGAGAATTCGAAAGCGGCAATCCAAATCAAAACGGAAATCGAAAGCAGAGCTGGAATCCGGCTTAGGCTGCCTGCTTTTGCTCGAAGGTACTCTGCCACGCGATGCGAATATCGCGGATGATATAGCTAACCGTTCTCGGCGAATAACCAATCTCCCGTGCTATTTCATCAATCGTGAGCCCTTGTTGCTTCAGCTCGATCACGCGTAAACACTCCGGCCTGTCCATCTTGCTGGCAAGTTCTTCGAGCTGAGCGATGATTTCAACTTCATTGAAAAGCTCAAACCGTTGAAGCCTTTCGGCAAGTTTCTGATGGGTTTCATTATTGAATGGAAGTATTTGCACTTCGCCACCGCGACAGGTCGCGTTGTCATACTTTCTCCAGTCTCCAATCACCCGTTTCGAAATCACTACCAGGAATTTCCAGAACTCAACTCGATCGGTGACCGGGTAGTTTGGTTTTTCCTGCATTACGTTGACCAAACGATAAAACGCCGTCACGACCACATCTTCGGCGTCACAGATCTTCAGGGGACGGCAATCCTGCGCTATCCTTCCCTGTAAATCAGGAGCAAAATGTTGCCAGAGCTTTTCCGCCGCAAGCTCGCTACCATCGCGCAGCAAATTTAGCCACGCAGTGATTGATCCAGACATAGCTGAACCTCCCTATTCAATTATGAAAAGAATCTTGAAGACCGTCAGAAAAGCAAGGGTCAGGTCCTCATTCAAAAGACTCGTAATAGATATTAAATTCGGCCAAACGGGGAAACCCGAATCAGGCCACATTCTGGATATTTTCGGTTTCGCCCTATTTTTCAGCAGTTTGGCCGTGATTTTTCCATTAGCAGAAGCCCACGCTCATTTCCAAGGGTGAAATCGGCAGTCGCGGATCGCCTTGTTTTCGCTAGCACCATAGCTTCGTCAGATCTGGAATAACTGATTTTTTTCGGAAAACTGTTATTAGCCGAATCTTCGTTAAATTCGGCATAGCTTCCATGGCGATGACTTGGGTGAGGTGTTGGAGCGCTGACTCCGCACGATCAAACCGTCATTCGAACCTCACGATGGCGGAAACCATGTCAGGGGGAAATCATGTCCAAATCCAATCCCATGGGAAAGCGATCCCGCTACCCGAAAAAGCTGCTAATCCTGTTCTTACTGGCTACCTTTTTGTTATCCATTCCCGCAGGATGCAGCAGCTTCCGGAGCTGGAATCGTTATGTCAGCGACGCTCTGCTAGTTTCATACAGAGACCTTGTGTGGGCACGAAGAGCCTATAATTTACGGTTTAGCAATTGTAGTCGCCCGTACGCCGATCACTTTCGAAATGGTTTTTACGCCGGATATTCATCAGTTTGTCAGGGTGGAAACGGTGCGGCCCCAACTTTACCGCCTGAAGAGTACCGAACTTCCGAATACCAAACTGCTGACGGTTCCAATTGCATCAAAGCGTGGTTTGAAGGCTACCCAGAAGGGGTCGCAGCAGCCAAGGGTGACGATGTCGGGACTTACAACGACGTGGTCATTTCGAAAATGGTCGACACTGCTCTAAAAGCAGAAGCCGCCCAGGCTCGGGTCGATGCGGAAATCGAGCGGGTCCAAGCTTCACGCCCAGCGGTTCGCGACGCCACGGTTCCACCGATTGAAACTTACCGGGCTAACGTAGTGCCCAGCTACAACGCCCCGATGGCTCCTTCGAGATTGGTCCCGGCATCAATGAACGGTCAGCCCCCAATCATCCCGGCTGGGTTTGAATCATCCGATTCTAACGGGCCCATGTCGATGGGACCGAGCAACATCATCGAACAGTTTGAAATTGTCCAGTAATTCGAGCCGTCTCAGGATTCCGAACATTCATTTTTCTCACTGCCGGTGATGGCAAAACTTTCCCGCAGCCAGGCAGTCAAATCAGGGAGTTTGAAAGTAATGTTTACTCACACCCGCGTTTCAAAGAACGCCAAAGAATCGGCCTCGAAATGGGCAATGCTGGCCATGACAGTGATTTCGTTATCCCTGTCAGGTTGTACTGCACTTTTTTCACCGATCGACTCAATCCCAGCCAACCGTGTCCCCCCGCAACTTTTGGCGGAACCCCAATCATCCAAGGTAACACTTGATCCGGCTAGGCTTCGCCAAAACAAACCCGATTTTTACACCTTGGACGCAGACGATGTTCTCGGGGTATTCGTCGAAGGGGTCCTTGGTAATAGCGAGGACGCTCCTCCAGTTCAACTCCCGGCTCCCGACAGTGACTTACCTCCAGCGATCGGCTACCCCGTTCCGGTCCGAGAAGACGGGACTTTGTCTCTTCCCCTTGTGAAACCGATCCCCGTTCGAGGACTGACCATCCAACAAGCTGAACAATTGATTCAAAGGGCCTACCGATCTGGCCCCGAACCTATCTTGAACGAAGAAGGTCGAATCATCGTTACCTTGATGCGAGAAAGAACCTACCGGGTATTTGTTGTTCGGCAGGATAACTCGTTCGCCCAAGCTGGCCAAAACCTGCAAGGCAACTTACGAAATCAGGGAGTTACCGATCGTTCCGACCGAAGTTCTCGAGGTTTCGTGCTTCAATTACCTGCCTATAAAAACGATGTTCTCAATGCACTTTTACAAACGGGTGGAATCCCTGGTGTCAACGCGAAAGCGGAAATTAGAGTGCTTCGAGGCAATCGGCTTTCGACACAGCAACGCGATCAGCAAATGGCAGAGTTTTACCGTACCAATCGGCCAGAAAACTTCCCCTTCGGCGCGATCCCTCAAATTGCCGATGAATCCAATTCTCTGCGAATTCCACTTCGCCTGAGACCCGGACAAATCCCGAATTTCCAAGAACAAGACGTGATTCTTCGAGACGGCGACGTCGTCTATGTCGACACTCGGGAAACCGATGTTTACTACACCGGCGGTTTGTTGCAGGGAGGAGAATTTCCGATTCCCCGCGATTACGATCTCGACGTTCTAGCAGCAATCTCATTGGCTGGTAACGGTATCGCAACGACTCAAAGCACGGGTCTGTTTGGTGGAACCGTCCAAAACGTACCGCCCACTGAATTGATTGTTCTCCGGCGTATCCCCGGCAACAATCAAATTGCAATACGGATTAATTTGAACGACGCGATCAATGATCCCCGACAACGAATTCTGGTCAAAGCAGGCGATACACTTCTTTTACGATTCAAACCTCAAGAAGAAGTGACCAACTTTATCACTAACGTGTTCTTTACCTTTGGAATTCGAAACCTTTTCAACTAAGCTGAGAAACTAGCGAGGCTAAAAAGTTGTCAAGAGTTTAGAAGACTAATATTGAAAAACGGCTGTCGTCTACGACAGCCGTTTTTTATTTAGGGCCCGTAATTCAAGTGGGCTGTGTTTCATCGCGAATGTCTTGAATAGCAAACCGACGTTCTTAGAACTGACGTTCTTGGAACCGACGTTCTTAGAACTGAGGTTGCAAATAAATATCACCCAACTCTTTGGAAGTGGTCCTAATATCTTTCATCAATTTTTTGCAACCCGTCTGGCTACCAGGATTCTATTGGCCGCATTAAGAACCGCTTTGATCGATGCCTCCACACAATCAGTGGAAACGGCACGTCCGCGGTAAATATTTCCGTCGCTTTCCGCTTCAAGGCTGATTTCGCCAGGAGCATCGTACCCTAACGATGTGCTTCGTAATTGAAACTCTTTGCAGCTCATTTCGACCCCAGTAATCTTTTTGACTGCCAGAAAAGCAGCATCTACCGGGCCTGATCCTTCTGACATTTCAACCGTCTGCTCGTCTTCCCCTTTTTTCAAAGTTAACGAAATGGTAGGCGGCTGTTGGTAATTCAGGTCAACTTTAAAACTTACTAGCGACCATTCTTCTTCGGTCGAACCGAAAATCTCGTTCTCAATCAAGGCACCCAGGTCGCCATCAAAAATCTCTTTTTTCCGGTCGGCCAATTTTTTGAACTCGCCAAAAACCTTTTGCAGTTGCTCTCCGGTCAATTGATAACCCAACTGCTTCGCTCGATCTGCCAAGGCGGCACGCCCACTATGTTTTCCCATCACCAAATCGGTAGCCGCGAATCCCACATCCTCCGGACGCATGATTTCATAAGTTGTCCGTTCTTTAAGCATGCCGTCCTGATGAATTCCAGCCTCGTGGGCAAATGCGTTGCGACCGACAACCGCTTTGTTTCGCTGGACCTGTAATCCCGTAATCGTTGATACAAGCCGACTGGTGGGAACCAATCGCTTCGAATTAATTTTTGTATCAAATTGATAGAAATCCCCGCGGGTCCGCATAGCCATCACAACTTCTTCAAGTGAACAATTGCCCGCCCTTTCACCAATCCCATTGATTGTGCATTCGATCTGACCAGCTCCGTTTTCGATTGCAGCCAAACTGTTGGCTACCGCCAATCCGAGGTCATTATGACAGTGGACACTAATCACACAGCGATCGATATTGGGAACTCGATTGACCAATTGACGAATCACTTCGCCCATGTGATGTGGCGTTGCATAACCAACAGTGTCAGGAATGTTGACGGTCGTTGCCCCTGCATCGATAACGGCTTCAACGACGCGGCACAAAAAATCGGGTTCGGTTCGTGCTGCGTCCTCTGGAGAGAATTCAATATTATCGCAGTAGCTTTTGGCCAATTCGACACCCGAAACCGCTCGCGAGATGATCTCATCGGTGGTCATCTTCAACTTGAATTCTCGATGAATCGCACTGGTCGCCAAGAAGACATGGATCCGGGGGTCTGCCGAGTGCTTCAATGCCTCCCACGCACGATCAATGTCCTTTGGGTTGGAACGTGCCAACCCACAAATTTCTGCCCCGCGGAAATTGGACGCGATTTCCCTGACAGCTTCAAAATCTCCCGGCGAGGCAATGGGAAACCCAGCTTCGATGACGTCGACCCCTAAATCAATGAGAGCCTGAGCGATTTCAAGCTTCTCCTGGAGATTCATGCTAGCACCAGGTGACTGCTCTCCATCGCGAAGCGTCGTGTCGAAAATCTTGATTTTTCGCGGCGAACCGTTCATTAGCTGTCCCTTTGTATTTAGTGGGCCAGTTTTTACCTAAGAATCAGACTTTTTGCCCAATTGTCTGGCCTTCCTAATTATTAGAATCCGATCCAAAAATTGAAGGGGAAATTACCCTTTGACTACGATTTCAACGCGACGCGAAATTCTCTTTGCAACCTTGCCCCACCCGCCTAAGCGAGAATTCGGCGAACTCCAAAAAACCACGCGCAGTGGTCTGGAGTTTCGTTGGCGAATTAGACAAAATCTTCAGCGGTCAACCAGCTATAGGGATATTGCAGTGTTTAGACACCGACTTGCCACGTATTTATTGTTTGCGATCACAATTTTTCCGTTCATGGGATCGACGGTTTGGGGACAGGAGTCGCCCGAATCCACCCAAAGAGTTTGGACAGATCGGACGGGAACCCATCAGACCCAAGCTGAATTAAAAGGGATTGGCCAGTATTCGGTTTTGTTAAAAAAGACCAACGGCAATACGATCGAGGTTCCCCTGCAAATGCTCTCCGTAGCAGACATTGCCTACGTGAATCAGTTTCGCAAACCATCTTCGTCCAGCTCTCTGCCTGTCGAGATGTCACTTAATAGTGAATCACTTGAGGCGGCCACCAAGGCTCAATTCGCCAGCACACGAAACCAACTGAAGTCAAAATTGGCCGATGATTTACCTTCAATGGCTAATACTTCCGAGCCATCGGGAATCATTGCACAAGCGACTCGCGCTAACCAAATTACGCTCCAACCGCCGTCAGGAAAACAAAAACTTAAAACGCTTTTTGGACGCACACTAGTCAACGGCCATAGCACGATCGACTATCTCGCCCAAAAGCTGAACGTCACACCGCAAGACCTTGTTCTTGCCGTCGATGGGGAACGTGGGCTGGACTCATCCAAAACGAAATCAGTTTTGGCAGACAGTTCTGAATCCATGAGATTCCAGTTGGTCCGACTGCTCGGTTTAATCGGCGATCAGTGGGCATTGGAAATCCTCAAGTCACATATCGTCAACGAAGAAAGTCTTCGAGTTCGGCTGGAAGCCAATGAAGCGATCAAGTCCATTTATCAAAAACAGCAAACGGACTCGTTTTCGGAATCGAACCCAGCATCTCCGCCATCGGTTGCTACCCAACCTGGACTGGAAACCGCAACCACGAAACTTGCTCGCTAATCATTTCAAGAAATTAAGGGTTGATCTGGGTTCCGATGACCTTCAAGAAGTCGGCGATCCAAGCCGGGTGAGCCGGCCAAGCAGGGGCCGTTACCAAGTTTCCATCTATATGGGCATTATCAAAGGATTCGTTGGCTGGCACGTAAGTTCCGCCAACGGCTTCAATTTCAGGTTGAATCGCCGGATAGGCACTGACGGATCGTCCCTTCAGAACATCAGCGGCTGTCAAGATTTGGATACCGTGACAGATTGCGGCAATCGGTTTGGATGATCCGGCAAAAACTTTTACCAGATCGATTACTTCTGAATTTAAACGCAAATATTCGGGAGCCCGACCACCTGGAATGACCAAGCAATCGAAACTCTCAAAATCAATTTTGGCAAAGTCATCATTGAGCACAAAACGATGCCCTGGTTTTTCCGAATAAGTCTGGTCGCCTTCAAAGTCGTGAATCGCAGTAGCCACGGAATCGCCGCTTTTCTTTCCGGGACAGACCGTGCTCACTTCGTGGCCCACCATTTTCAACATCTGAAATGGGACCATGACTTCATAGTCTTCCACATAATCGCCGACTAGCATCAAAATCTTTTGGATGGCCATAGGTATTTTTAATCCAGACTAAAGAAATAGTTTGCCTTTTAGAATTTCGACTGCGGACCCTTTAAGAAGTACTCGATCGGTGGAAAGTTCGACCTCGACAATCCCCCCTCGTTGGGATGCTTGGTATCCGATCATCTTTTTCTTACCAAGCTTTTTTGCCCAATAAGGTGTTAAACAGCAGTGAGCCGAACCGGTCACCGGGTCTTCATTGATACCGATTTCGGGACAAAAAAATCGAGATACAAAATCGAAGGGCGATCCGCCATCGGCTTGCGATGTTAAAATCACGCCACGGGTTTCAATCTTTCGGATCTTTTCAAAATCCGGTGAGCAATTTCGAACGACGCTTTCAGAATCAACTTCGATCAAATAATCGAAACAACTTCGTGACACGATGCCCGATCCAATACCCATTGAATCTAACAATCCGTCGGGTGTCGCACTTGGAACCGCTTTTAATGCTGGGAAATCCATTTCGACCACGCCTGAATCTTGTCGACAAATCAAGGTGCCACTTTGGGATTGAAACTGGATCGGTTGATCAACCGCAACCTCTCCTTTTTTCCAAATCACGAATGCGGATGCAAGTGTGGCGTGACCGCATAAATCCACTTCATCCGTCGGAGTGAACCACCGGATTTGCATTCCGTCCTCCCGCTTCATCACGAATGCAGTTTCCGCAAGATTCATCTCCATCGCGATCGACTGCATCTGATCGTCGGTTACCGCAGAGCCTTCTTCTACGATACAAACTGCCGCCGGATTTCCCTTAAAAGGAACCTTTGTAAATGCATCTACTTGATATATCTCTAATTCCATCTCAATTGAATGACGAAAAAACTTAATCGGATAAAGGACTTATTTTTCGCCGTGAGTACCAAAGATTTCGCTGATCGATTTATGCTGATGAATCCTCTTGATTGCTTCAGCAAATAGAGGAGCAACCGATCGGACCACCATATTGGGAAGCCGATCCTGTTCGGCCATTGGAATACTGTCTGTGAACACAATGCTGTCGATCGGTGCCTCAGCCAATCTTTTTAGAGCGGGTCCGCAAAACACACCATGCGTCGAGGCGACATGAATTTCACGAGCCCCTTCTTTTTTTACAAGATCCGCTGCGCCACAAATTGAACCTGCGGTGCTGATCATATCATCGAACATTAACGCGATTCTTCCATCGAGCGGTCCGCCGATGATGTTGGCCTGTTGCACTTCGTTGGCTGATAGGCGGCGCTTGTCGATGATGGCGATGTTGCCCCCAAGTCTTTTTGCGTGTCCAACAGCCCGCTTGATACTCCCTTCATCTGGACTGACGATGACAAGGTCTTGATGAGCAATATCCATCTCACGAAAATGATCATTCAAAACACGGGCGGCATACATGTGGTCGACAGGAATGTCGAAGAACCCCTGAATCTGGGCCGCGTGCAAATCCATTGTCAAAACGCGATCAGCCCCAGCTCGCGTAATCATGTTGGCCACTAATTTTGCCGTGATTGGGACTCGGCCTTCGTCTTTTCGATCCTGTCTTGCATATCCATAGTAGGGAATGACCGCGGTGATCCGTTCGGCACTAGCCCGCATGCAAGTGTCAATCATGATCAACAATTCCATCAGCGAGTCATTGACCGGCGGACATGTCGATTGGATCAAAAATACGTCTCGCCCACGGACATCCTCAATTTTGCAGTGAAACTCGCCATCGGGGAAAGTTGAAAACTTGCATTGACCTAATTCGAGATTGAGATCGTGGGCAATTTTTTTGGCCAGTTGAGGATTAGCGCGACCGCTAAAGATTTTTAACTCAGGCATTTTCGATTTCAGAAAGGGTGAACGTAAAGTCCGAGGTTGAACGAATCCATTTATTGGGGTGCCGATTGCTCACGCATGATTTTTTCGACCTCGGCCAAATGCTCGACCGTGTTCACGCTTAATGCCTCAATCGGTTTCAGCACTGGCAGGGCTCTTACGTCTTCTCCCTTGTTAAGCAAAATCCCGGGCACATCGGTGATGTAATATTCTTGCTGTTTGTTGTCCGACGTGATGCTATCCAACGAATTAAGTAACTTTTTACAGTCGAACACGTATGTGCTCATATTCACTTCGTTAATTTTTCGCTGTTCTTCCGAAGCATCTTTATGTTCGACGATGCCGACGAATTTTTCATTTTCATCACGGACAATTCTTCCTAATCCTTCCGGGTTCTCATGGATTAAAGTCCCCAGAATGCAAGCGGGGTTTGTGTTGGCAAATTCATCTAACAATTCCTTGATAGAGGATGACTGCATCATGGGAGAATCGCCTGCAACAACGACAACAGCACCGTCGTGTTCAGCTAACTGCTCTCGGCACATCATCACCGCGTGTCCAGTACCCAACTGTTCATTTTGAATCGCAAAACTGATCGCTCCGTCATGCTTCAAAGCAGTTTTTACCTTTTCCGCTTCATACCCGACCACGGCAATGATCTTTTCGACGCCAGCCGATTTCAATGCTGCGATGACATATTCTACCAACGGTCGTCCATTAGCTTCACACAGAACCTTGGGTAGGTCCGATTTCATCCTCGTGCCTTTTCCAGCGGCAAGCACAACTGCTACAGGGGCATCCATTGGATTCCTTCAAAGGGATTTTATGGTTATCTTTAAGCTGGATATCAAAACTGAAATCTCCCATTTTTTCTACCCCCCAACGAATCAATCCCTGGCAGTATTTCTCAATTTATCGAATTAAGCGAGTTTGATCCGGTGTTCCCCAGAATAAATGTTCATCCGCTGTCCTGAGTTAAAACCGACTAGAGTCAAATGAAACTCCCGAGCCAATTCAATCGCCAAACTTGATGGTGCTCCAACAGACACC
>JBCCSJ010000160.1:0-12668 GCA_039200505.1 Planctomycetota bacterium
CAATTTCAAATTGAGCCCCGTCGGCAACTGAAAATTTGAAAGGCGTCTTGGCCATTGACTGATATCGCTTAGGGATGGGACGGTTTGTGAGCGACTTTTTAAATTTCATAAACGCCGCCGCTCCTTCGTCGTTGGTTTGACGAGCCTCATCCGGGAAAGGACCTTCAACAACAACCACTTTGCAATCGCAGGCAGGGCAGCCAGGTTTGGACCCCGGCAACTCCAAATTGAATTTGCCTTCGGTATCGGTTACTCCAAACGCCTTGTAATTCCCGTCAAGACCTTTGGCCAGCGGAATAAACTCCACTTGGCAATTGAACAAAGGTTTTCCGTTCAAGGTAACCGTGCCGCCGGCAGCAACAATTTCGGGCGGAACATTTTGGGGACCACAGCCCAACGAGAGGATCAGTGATCCCAGAATAAGGAATAAAGCACAGAATTTTAAATTCGTCATTTTGGTTTAGAATTCTTTGATGTTGACTTGATTGCCGTCGTTTCGAACCGCCAAGTTTTGAAGTACCTCAAGAGTTCCAGTCGATTCACCAGCTACAAACTGAGAAGATCCGTCGGCCATGGCAAAGTTGGCTCCACCCGGATGCCCACTACTAAACGAGTTAAACTTCTTGTCCTGTAATGAAAAACTTGGGTTCGGTCCCGCTCCGACAGGAAGTTGGTAATTCACTGGCTCAAGCATACCGACGATGCAGTCTCGAGCCGCGTAAGAACTGGACCACGCCCAGCCACGGTAATTTTTGAACGCTGGAAATTCGGGATCTAAAGAGAATCTCTCACCTAACAAGAACGTGTTTGATGTTCCGTCGCTGATCTGACCCATTTTGATCTGGCTGTTGTAGTACAAAATCCCGTCATACGACAAATCGTACAGAAACCATCCTTGTCGGCCCGCACAGCCAAAGTAGCTGTTCACGCCAAAGTAGAAGTCGGAAAAATTGGAAGTGTCTTCGGGAATGTCGGAAGGACAGATGAAGGTTGGAATCACTCGGGCTGCAACCGATGTGTTTCCGCGGGCGTTGACGTACTCCCGTTGCGAAAGATCCAAATCGTCATAGGTTGAATTCTGTTCCATGTAGGGAAGGATCCAAATCATCCACGATGCGAACCGATCCTCATAAAATGGTTCAGGCATGTCGAGTGCATTCGCAAAGCCAGTCGAAAAGGAACCAGATGAACTGACGAGTTGTCCACGATTGATTGGGACGTTTAAGCCTGGGGGAAAACGTTCGTGCGTACTTTCAAAGTTGTGGTTGGCTAAAGCAAGATTTTTCAGGTTGTTGGCACAAGTCGCTCGGCGGGCAGCTTCACGGACCTGCTGAACAGCTGGGAGGAGCATTCCGATCAGAATACCAATGATTGCGATGACGACTAACAGCTCCACTAAAGTGAATCCGTTTCTCTTTAATTTTGACTTAATGTCGGACATTATTACCTCGGTTTGGTTTCGAACGGTTCTCGGGGAGAACTAAGGGGTAGGGATGTGGAATAGAACAAGAAAACATTTGATCTCCTCGTGCTAGCGATTTTAGGCATCCCCAAAAATTTTCAATAGGCTTTGAGGCGAATTAAGAGAAACTTAACCCGCATTAATTAATCCTTCGCAAACCGGAGCCAGAGTTGCCCCTTAAACGTGCAACGGTGGCGAACAGGTTCGCAAAATCGCTGAGCTGGATGCGGGCGTGCCCATACTGTGGTCAGATGACGTCGTATTGTGGGCCTTTGTCCCGGCATGTGGTCCTTGCCACCGGCCCTTTCGTAATAGCGTAGTAGGGATCAAAATCGAAGTAGGAAGAAGTTAAAGCCCCAACTTCACGACGCCTTTCGTGCTGACAACCGACTTTTTCCTCAGTTTGACCTATGAAAAAGCGTAGATCATTTCCGAACCGTTTTTCGAGACACAAGCGATGAAGGCAATGTCACTTTTCCAATTCAGATTCTCACACTGGTTAGTGATCGCTCTAGTGGTGCCGTTGATGATGACCAGTTTTCTGGGATGCGAAAGTCGTCCACCTTCGGTCGTCCGCAAAGAAAAAGAATCTGGATCTCAAAATTCCCAGCCCGTCGAACCGACGTCCAATGATCCGATGACGCGATACATGGTTCAGCAACTTAAAACTTTGGCCGAAGAAGCTGTACCTAAAGATAACTACCACATGAATGGTAAACGGCTGGCCAACATGAAAGCGGACTACGAACGGATCAGCGATCCTTCTCAAAAAATGAACATGGTCATCCCGCTGATTATGGAATACCTCAACGCCGGCGACCCGCAAGGTTGTCTTGATCTATTGGAAGAAGTGAGCTCGCTTTTCCGAATCAAGGACGAGATCAACGATCAAAATAAAAGCTTTTTTCGCCTCAAGGCACTGGCTTATTTGCGTTTAGGCGAGCAGTCCAATTGCGTACAAAATCACTCTCCGGAAAGTTGCATTTTGCCGCTTCAAGGGAAAGCGATTCATACCCTTCGCGAAGGTTCGGAAAAAGCCGCCCGGTTGTATCAGAAGCTCTGTGAATTCGATCGATCCGATGATCAGAGTAAATGGCTGTTAAACGTAGCATTGATGACATTAGGAGAGTATCCCGAAAGTGTGCCACCTGAATTCTTAATTGAGGGGCTGGAAGAATCTGAACCGAATCTTGCCAATGCTTCGGCATTCACGGATATCGCAGGTTCGTTGGGGATCAACATTCACGCTCTAAGCGGGGGAACCTGTGTTGAAGATTTCAACAACGATGGTTTCTTCGATATCATGGCTTCAAGTTGGGGATACTACGACCAGATTCAGTATTATGAACAAGTCGATGGACAATTCGTTTCCAAAACCAAACAGTCTGGATTAACCGGTTTGACGGGCGGATTGAACATGATCCACGCTGACTACAACAACGACGGTTTTGAAGATGTGTTGGTCTTACGAGGGGCTTGGCTTCAAGATGCGGGGAAACATCCTAATTCTCTGTTAAAAAACAACGGAGATGGTACGTTTTCTGATGTGACTCGATTTGCTGGTCTTTCGGCAAGATATCCAACGCAGAATGCTGCCTGGGCAGATATTGACTTGGATGGCGATTTGGATTTGTTCGTTGGACATGAGGGTTTTCGATCCCATCTCTACGTCAATCAAGGGGATGGAAAATTCAAAGAAAGGGGGGCCGAACTGGGGCTCGATTTCCGCAAATTTGTCAAAGGATGTAGCTTTGGAGATTTCAATCGGGATGGATACGCGGATTTAGTTGTGTCCGTGCTGGGTGAATCGAATCTTCTATTCTTCAACCGCAATGGAAAATTTATTCAAGCCGATGATCCAAGCTGGGACATTTCGGATCCCGAGCAGAGTTTTCCCTGTTGGAGTTGGGATTTCAACAATGATGGATGGGAAGATCTGTTTATCGCTTGTTACGATCCGGAGTTCGAAAGCGAAGCTGGCGGTGAGTTTTCAAAATGGGTCCAAGGGAAAACGTTTCGAAGTGACAAGTCGGGTCTTTACCTTAACCAAAAAGGCGAAGGTTTTAAAAAGGTAGCCAGCGAATACGGACTCGATGCACCCCTATTTGCGATGGGGAGTAATTTCGGTGACTACAACAACGATGGATTTTTGGATTGTTACATAGGCACGGGAACCCCCAATCTTGCGTCGGTGCTACCCAACCTGTTTTTCCAAAACCAAAATGGAGACGCGTTTAAGAACGTTACGACTGAAACTCGAACGGGTCACGTTCAAAAAGGTCATGGGGTCACGTTTGCCGATATTGATCAAGACGGTGATCTTGACATCTATGCGGTGATGGGAGGAGCTTTTGAAGGGGACGCTTTTCAGAATGTTCTATTTCGAAACAACCTTGGCAAACGCCAGCAGGACAATCAATTTCTGTACGTAAAATTGGTCGGAACCCAAAGCAATCGTTCGGCGATTGGGGCTCGATTAGAATTGCAGTTCAAAGACAATGTCGGAAATGCACAATCGATTTTTCGAACGGTAGGAACTGGGGGAAGTTTTGGCAGTTCGCCTTTGACCGTCCACTTTGGCTTGGCACAGGCTCAACGACTGACAAAACTCATCGTCCACTGGCCTAATGCTGATCAAAATCTAGTAGAATTTTCTGATATTGAAGCACATCGTAACCAATCCATTCGGATCATTGAGGGACAATCTGAAGTGCAAGTCCAACCCTTTGACCAGGTAGACTTCGGTGCGGAAAACTGAACTTGAAGAAGGACGACCTAAAAAGAGGAATCCGACCAGTTTGTTATGGCAACACATGCCCGAATTGGTTGTGTGATCGGTTTTGTGAAATCGATCTTGGCAATCCAAGAATGCCGACATTTACAACCCCGCCGTGACAACGGTGATCAGGTTTTATTTCGCCAGTTCTTTAAAGATGTTCATCAAGGATGAACTGACGCCGCCCAAAGATTTCCCTTTCGATTGAGTCAAATCCCAGGCATCGACCCAAACCTGTTTTGTCTTGTGCAAGCGAAAGTCATTCACAAGGCGATCTTCGAAATCAGGCATGTGGGCGGCACCGTAAAAAATCGCGATCTTGGTTTTGCCCTTTTTGATTTGTTCATCGAGTACTTTCATGGCAGCTTCATTTCGGTCTGCAATGATTAATTGGTCCAGCTTGGTGCCAAGGCCCGTCTCCCGTCCAGTCTGGGCAAACTGTTCTGCCAAAAATTGTTTGAGTTGGAGAGGGTTTTCGAGCATGGCGAAGACTTCCAAACTGGACATTTCTTGTAACGATTGGAAGGATTGATTTTTTGAGTTTTTCTCCATCAATTGACGTTGTTTTTGCATAATCTCCTGCATCGCACTCATTCCAATCGACCAAGCGGTATCTCCACGCTGTTCCATTTTTCGTGCCATTTCCGCCGGAGAAAGATCGGCGTGCACCAAATTCTTTTTTTGATAGTCGATAAGGTTGAGTTGCGATCCAAGCCCCAGATACTGTTGGGCTTGTCCTTGCATCCAGCCCACAATGCTAAGTGGATTCGATGAAAGTTGGCTGGCAGGTTTTCCGCCTCGGGGAATGCGAGTACCTTTGGGGGCGACCAGTTCGTACAGGACGACGTCGTAAAGTTCAAATTGCCGATTCAGATTCTTGTAATAGGAACTTTCACCGATGTGAATTGCACCGATGAGATCAACCACCAAATCTCCTGTTTTAGGTCGAAATCGAGAGATCGAAGTTTGCAGCGAAATCGGTTTTCCATCCGATTTGGCAACTCTAAGAAACGAAGCTTTCTGCTCGATGGAATTGAGGTCAACGTTTTCTGCCGTTGGTTCCTGAGCCAACAGGGAAGAGGTAGGCATGGCCAAAAATAGACCAAGAAGAATGCAGTAAATTGATCGGTAATAATTCGAGGTCAGATTGTGATGCATCGTATCTTTCTAATTGGCCAAGTATCCGATTTTTATAATGAAAGTTATAAATTGATTCGAACGGAATGATTGGGTCTTGATCTTAAAAGGCCAGTTTTCCCAAATAGTCGTTTGAGACAAGTTTCATTCGAATCCAGAACTGAGTTTGACGACCGTTACCAAATCAGGAATCGTTCCGAAATTACGTACCTCTCCGATTCGCAAGAAGTTGCCAGAAAGGCATAAATTGAGTACCGACATCGAAATTGCAAGAAAATGTACGCTTAAACCGATCGGCGAAATCGCCCAGCAGCTAGGAGTCGCAACCGATCTGCTGGAACCTTATGGCCATTATAAAGCCAAGCTTCCGCTATCTTTGATCAACGAAGAAAAGGCAAAAGACTGTAAGTTAATTTTGGTTTCAGCCATTTCACCAACCCCAGCCGGTGAGGGGAAAACGACAATGTCGATTGGCATTACTCAGGGGCTCAATCAGATCGGCAAAAAAGCGACAGTGGTCTTGCGAGAACCGTCCTTGGGGCCAGTGTTCGGAATCAAAGGGGGGGCCACTGGAGGTGGTTGGTCTCAGGTGCTTCCGATGGAAGACATCAATCTCCATTTCACAGGCGACTTTGCAGCCATCGAAAAAGCACACAATTTATTGGCAGCATTGATTGACAACAATCTTCAATCCAGAAAACGGAGCTTGGGGCTGGACCCCCGAATGATTTACTGGAAACGGGTGTTTGATATGAATGATCGAGCCCTTCGAAATACCACGATTGGGCTTGGAGGTACGGGAAATGGAATTCCGCGCGAATCCGGTTTCGATATCACTGCGGCGTCCGAAATTATGGCAATTTTGTGCTTGAGTAACGACCTTCCGGATCTCAAGCGTAGGTTGGGCAACATTTTTATTGGCTTTACGGTCGATCGCCAACCAATTTATGCCAAAGATTTAAATGCTAACGGAGCGATGGCTGCGCTGCTAAAGGATGCGGTCAAACCAAATTTGGTACAAACGATCGAAGGTACTCCTGCAATTATTCATGGCGGCCCGTTTGCCAATATCGCCCAAGGAACCAATTCCGTGATCGCCACACGAATGGGGATGTCGTTGTCAGATTACGTGGTGACTGAAGCCGGATTCGGTTCCGATTTGGGTGCCGAGAAGTTTTTCAATATCAAGTGTGCGTCGGCCGACCTGAAACCGCAGGCGTTGGTTTTGGTAGCCACGGTGCGGGCTTTAAAATACCACGGCGGTTGTTCACTGACTGACTTGAAGACTCCCAATCCTGAAGCAGTGAAACGAGGGCTCGCCAATCTGGAGAAGCATCTTGAAAACAGCCAGATGTACGAAGTCGACTCAATTGTCGCAATCAATCGATTTCAGTCGGACTCCGAAGAAGAGCTTCAATTAATTTCGGACCACTGCCAAAAACTTGGATTCAAGGTGGCCGTGACCGATGTTTGGGCTGAGGGAGGAAAGGGGGCTAAGGAACTGGCTTCGTCGGTGGTGGAGTTGATTGAAAATTCTCAAAAAAGCTTTCGCCCGCTGTACGATTGGAATGATGGTCTTAAGGACAAAGTGAATACGATCTGCACTCGTGTTTACGGAGCTGACTCGGTTCATTTCACCGACCAAGCCGAAAAAGACCTCAAACGGATCGAAAAATTGGAACTCGATCGTTTGCCGATTTGCATGGCGAAAACCCAAAAATCATTATCAGACGACCCGTCGAAGATTGGTAGACCCACCGGATTTCAGATCACGGTTCGCCAGATCGAAATAGCTGCCGGGGCCGGATTTTTGATTCCGATCACTGGAGAGATGATGCGGATGCCTGGACTGCCGGCCACCCCGGCTGCTGAAAATATTGACATCGACGAGCAGGGTGAAATCACAGGTCTCTTTTGAGTGGGGTGCCAAATTTGAATCCAAGTCGTCTTCTGGCAAGTTGTTTTACGACCGAGGTGCGGTTGTCACAGAATCCCTTCGAATCGCCTGAAACGGACTCAACCCCAAACGCTGCGGCTCGGTTTTCGCTAACAGTTCGTTGCGTGGGATCTTTCTTCGCGTGCCTTACTCTGGGAATCTTCACTAGTCAGCTCCTAGCATTCTTGGTTGTTCGAAACGAATGGCCGGACGCCTACGTACTCCTTGGTGCGTTCGGCGTCTTGCTCGGCCTTTTGGGAGGCTACCTTGCCAGCTTGCTATGTGCAGGACGAATCCCATCGTATTTCATTCTCATTGGCTTCGGGTTGCTAATTTTGATGCTGCTTTCCGTACAATCACGATCCTATTCTGCCGTTTCCCGTCTAATCGCTGTCATCGCGTTGATTCAAATGCTCGCCTCACTTGCATTTGGCTACGTCAATCGTTAGTCCACAGTGTGCGGTCGCACAACATAGTTGTGACGCTAAGGCACTTCGTGGACACCTTCGATGTAGTGCTGGCTCAGCATTTTTTTTACCATGAGTTTGAACCTAATGTAGGTTCGATTGGTTCAGGGTGGTGTGTATAAACCTTCCGTTTCGCGGACCTAGCTTATTCGAGAGTTGTCGATGCTGGCCATTGGATTCACCATTTTTGCTTTATTCGTCATTGGCCTTGAACTGTTTACAGGTTTCGCAATGATCGGCTGGACAGGCGACTATATGGTCGTGGAACGTGAAAAATCTCCCGGCCCATTTTGGTTTACCATCATCCTGCATATGCTCGTGGGCTTTGGACTTCCACTCTTGATCTTCTTCGCAGGTTGATGTTTGGCCTTTTTCGTATTTAATTCCGCCCAATCTTTGATGTTGGCCGGTCTGGCAACTTTCGATCCGTACAACATGGTTTTTATGCCAACAACCACCAGGCCTACCGTTTCTCTCTTTAGCGGCTCATTGGTTTTAGTACGATTTTCGTTATTCAGGCATTGTCTATATCGTGCAGGGCAGTGTCGCAAAATCCTAATCTGGAACATAATGACGTCCGTTAACGATCCTGTCATTAGGACGGTCAAACCTAGGACCAAAAGTTTGTGAAAGTCAAGAAGCGGGTTTGAAGAAGTTGAGGCCTGCTTCGTCAAATGGGACCGGTCTCCTTCAAAATTCAATTGTGGAAATCATTGATGGCGTTACCAAAAAACGTGCTTGGGACGGAACTGCAGTTGTGCTGTTCTTCACCTATGACTGGGTTTTATCGAGACGGTTACTGTCGTACCGGTAGGTCGGATCACGGTCTCCATATTGTTTGTGCTGAAGTGACCGCTGAATTTCTTGAATTCAGCAAAAAAGCTGGAAATGACCTATCCACGCCGATGCCTGAGTATGAATTTCCTGGGCTAGTACCGGGAGACCGCTGGTGCCTTTGCGTTTCGCGATGGAAGGAGGCATTCGAAGCAGGGTGTGCTCCCAGAGTCGTCCTTGATGCTTGTCACATGTCCGCCATCGAGTTCGTATCCTTAGATGATTTGAAGGATTACGCCATCAACTGAGCGGATTAAATTGACGCTTTTGCACCGATAATCTACCTCAAATTCTATTTGGCTGGCAAGGTTTCAAACTAGAGTAAAAGTTTCTGTTGAACTACCGTGATAACTGCAAGTTTTAGCCTTGAAAATTTAGTCCCAATCAACGCTAACAGAAACTTGGATGGCCTTTGAATTGAAGCCTCGTTCGGTTCTCAGATTCATCCTTTTTAGACAACTTTTACCCTGTGGATCCGAGCATGAGTCACAGCATCCTTGATATCAATGAATTGGCTGACGAAGCGGTCAAAGTAGCCGCGGAAATCCTTAAGGCTTCACGAAATCGAGAAACCGAGGAAGAACGCAATCGCTCTGCGATGATGGCTCGAATGATGGAAGACGAGCCAGGCAAAAAGTTCACGATTGCGATGGCCGATCAAGTGCTTCGTATTCAAGGGCCTGGGCGTGCTGCTGATCGGATGGAAAGCCTGATCGAAGACTACGGACTACCCAAGTATTTTGAATCAACTGACAGAGTGGTTTTAGGTATCGGTAGTAAAGTCGCTACCGTATTGCCTAGGTTGGTGATGCCTAAGGTCAAAGCCAAGGTGAAAAAGGATTCAGCTCACGTCATCATTCCGGCAGAAGAAGATCCATTTCAAAAATATCTTGACGAGAGAAAAGAATCTCAAACGAGAGTTAACTTCAACCAGTTAGGCGAAGCCGTCTTGGGAGACAAAGAAGCGGATCGTCGGTTAAGGGACAACGTTCAACGACTGCGGGAACCCGGAGTAGATTATATATCCATCAAACTGTCAGCCATCGTTAGCCAGATTAGCCTGACGGGATACCAAAGTACTATCGAGGAAATCAAACCGCGATTGCGAGAAATTTATCGAGCCGCAATTGCAGGTGGCACTCCCGATCAGCCCAAATTTGTCAATTTGGACATGGAAGAGTATCGCGACCTCCATTTGACCGTTGATGTCTTTCAACAGGTGCTCAGTGAATCTGAATTCGAAAAGTTCGAAGCTGGAATCGTACTTCAGGCGTATCTTCCTGATTCCTTTCAGGTGTTGAAGGATCTGACAAAGTGGGCAATCGAACGCCAGAATCGAACTGGAGCAGGAATTAAAATTCGCCTGGTCAAGGGAGCCAACCTGGCCATGGAGCAGGTGGAAGCATCGCTCGAAGATTGGCCTCAGGCACCTTATCAAACAAAAACTCAGTCGGACGCAAACTTCAAACGGATGCTTGAATATGCGACTCGTCCGGAGCATGCCGCGGCGGTCAAAATTGGTGTGGGAAGTCATAATCTGTTTGATATTGCATTAGCCATGTTGCTACGCAAACAGCGAAACGTGGAATCGAGAATCGAATTTGAGATGCTTGAAGGGATGGCCAATGCCCAGTCGGCCGAGGTTCGCGACCGGTCTGGAGGTATGTTGGTGTATGCTCCGGTGGTATTAGATCAAGAATTCGAAGCTGCAATCGCCTATCTGGTCCGTCGCCTGGACGAAAATACCGCACCAGGAAGTTTTCTCGGAGCACTTTTTGCACTTAAAGAAGGATCGCAAGAATGGGATGCTCAAAAGCAGGCTTTCCTCGATGCTTGCAAATTGGCGACGGAAGAAAATTTGCCGAGCAGCCCTTCTCGGACGCAAAACAGGCTTACCGAAGTCGTCGAGGTCCGGCCTGTCGATGCCCCGTTTCATAACGAACCTGATACAGACTTTAGTCTACCCGCAAATCGACAATGGGCGGATAAAATCATAACGAGTTGGAAGTCAAAAGAAATCGAGCCGCTTCCTATCCAGGTCGCTGGCCAGTTCAGATCAGATTCACTGACGGGGCAAGGGCGTGACCCATCCCGCCCGGGGATAACTCCCTACCAGTTTTGCCAGGCAACGGTAGCGGATGTCGAAGACGCTCTCGCAGATGCGCGACAGTATCAACCAGAATGGAATGGATTGGGAGTCCAGGCCCGCGCTGAGATTCTTGCCAACGTGGCTGCCAAGTTTTGTGAGGAACGCGGTGCTACCATCGGCGCGATGTTGTTGGACGCCGGAAAAAATATCCGCGAAGCAGACGTCGAAGTCAGTGAGGCTGTGGATTTTGCGAATTACTATGCCAAAAGTCTAGCAGTATCGGGTTGGGACGATGGAACCACCCATCGTCCTGTAGGAGTCGTAGTCGTTACGCCACCCTGGAATTTTCCTTACGCAATTCCAGCTGGGGGAGTCTTGGCCGCCCTGATGGCGGGCAATACGGTGATCTTGAAACCAGCCAGAGAGTCGGTGTTGGTTGCCTGGACGCTCGCTCAGCAACTCTGGAAAGCTGGTGTGCCAAAACGAGCTCTTCAGTTCTTACCTACCGTCGATGGAGAAACTGGGAAAGCATTGGTTTCGGACCCACGGGTCGATGCAGTGATTTTGACCGGAAGCATTTTTACGGCCGAGCTTTTTCAGTCTTGGCGACCGGAGCTGCGGCTTTTCGCTGAAACCAGTGGGAAAAATGCATTGGTGATTACGGCTGCTGCAGATTTGGATTTAGCCGTCAAGGATTTGGTCAAAGGAGCATTTGGACATGCTGGACAAAAATGTTCGGCGACCAGTATCGCGTTGGTTGAGCAGGAAGTTTACGACAATCCAAAATTTATGAGCCAGCTCAAAGATGCTGCCGAAAGTCTTACCGTTGGAAATTCATGGAATGCTTCGGCCACAGTGACACCAGTGATTCGTGAACCAGACGAGTATTTGCAACGAGGATTGACCCAACTGGACGAAGGGGAATCCTGGTTGGTCGAACCAAAAATGGTCGACGATAACCCCTGCCATTGGAGTCCAGGGATTCGTTTGAATGTTCAACCAGGCAGTTGGTACCATACGACCGAGTGCTTTGGCCCAGTGTTGGGGCTGATCCGCGTCAAGAATCTTGACGAAGCGATCAAGATTCAAAACAGCAGTGCGTTTGGTTTGACAGGAGGAATTCATTCTCTCGATCCAGATGAAATTGACCTTTGGCGAGAATCGGTCGAAGTGGGAAATGCCTATATCAACCGATCAACTACCGGCGCGATCGTTCGGCGGCAACCATTTGGCGGTTGGAAAGACTCCTGCGTTGGCCCCGGCCCCAAGGCTGGTGGGCCGAATTACGTAGCAGCGTTTTGTGAATGGAATGAAGAACGGCTTCCTTCACTTGGCGAGATACCGGTCGCTGAAATTAGGTCCGATCTGTCTCGGCTAAAATTCATGTTGCCAGATTCTGCCGAACGACTCGAATCGGCAGCGAAGAGCTACGCCTACTGGTGGGCACACGAGTTTCGAATTGAGCATGATCCAAGCGATTTGCATGGCGAAACGAATCATTTCCGCTATCGAAATCGGCCGTGGCATCTTGTCAGAATTTCATCGCCCGAAACGGTTCGCATGGAAGATCTGGCTTTGATTGCGATGGCCTGCAAAACGTGTGGAACTGATTTCGAAATCAGCACTGAGACCCCCGACCCAAATTTGGCAAAACTGGTCAAAGCGGTTCGAGGTCATTTGGTGGTCGAAACCAATGTCTCGCTGGTCCAGAAATTGAAAACCCGATCTGGTGGGACCGTGCGAATCTTTGGGGATTTCGATAGGAACCAGTATTCGCCGTCTGAAATTGGTAACATCCCGATTCTTTCAGCCAGCGTGTTAGCCAACGGTAGAATTGAACTTTTGAACTATCTCAAAGAACAGTCCATTACCGAAACGGTACACCGGTACGGCAATATATTCGATTAAGGTCTGTTGGGTTTGCAGATTAAAAGTTGTCGATAGTTAGTTTTTCCTGACGAATCAGG
>JBCCSJ010000161.1:0-12660 GCA_039200505.1 Planctomycetota bacterium
ATCTGTCGTTCGTCAAGTTCATCGTTCCCGAGCGATTGTTGAAGCCGAACAATGGCCCGATCTAGTACCTCTGGGTTTTCAGATTTTCTTCCAATTCGATTGTTGATCTCGTAAAGCTTTTGAAAATAAAGGGGATTGATTTCAAAGAGCTCCAGGAACAAATCGTAGGCTTCTACAAAATCCTGTTTGGCCATCAACAATTTGGCCTTTAACTTTTTCGACGCTAGATGATCCTGGTCCCTTTTAAGGCATTGATTGGTATGGGCGATCGCAACGTCCACATTCTTGATTGCATCGGCACGATTTTTAGCGGGTAGTCGAATGTGATAATTCGCCAGTTCCATGTGGGCTTTGATGTAACCGGGTTCGTCCAGCGGTGCGATCAGATTCAACAACGCCAAACATCTCGCCCGGTCTCCGGTCTCCAGAGCAAGCATCGCAAGCCGATAGTGGTAATCAGGTTGCTCGGTATTCAAATCAATTAGTTTTTCCAGATAGATCTGCTGTTTTTCCCGTTCAGCACTCAATTGTTCGATTCGAGGATCGTCCTTGTCGATGTGGCTTGCAGTTAATTGAGCCGTGTTCAAAGACGCAGTACCCGAGGATTGAATTGGCTCTTTCATTCGTGCTTCCTGTTCCAATTCGCGGATCAGGTCGACCTTGTTTTTGGCACTGATTTCTTCTCGAGCCAGATAGGTACCTTCAAGAGAGTCGGAAATTCCGAAATTGGCAATCATCAATAAAATCAGCCCCAAAATCGCCAGGATGATTGCTGGCAAGCCTAATAGCATCGCCTTACCGCGTTCCGAATCTTTCGAAATCGCTCCCAGCCCCTGGTCTGGCGATAGAAACAAATCAAATGGCAGTTGAAAAAGTCTTTTGATTTGGAAAATGAGATAGGACATGGACCAAGTCCGGGACTACCGGCAATTTCTTATTCTTTTTTAATCAGAATCGTGCGGGTGCTGAATGTCCGCAATTTTTATTATCGGCATAGTTGAACCATTTTGGTCTACCTACCCCAATTAACTTTTTAACTTTCCAGCATTCTCAATATTACTGAATCGGTTGCCGAACGTCTGTAATCTGGCTCATTGGAGACAAAATTCGTCTTCCCAGATTACCTATTTTTTCTTTTGATCGGGATAGCAGGCGAATTCGGCAGAACTGCAACACGTGTCATATCTGCAAAAATCATCAGAATCCGCAAAAGTCCCCAACTTGCTAAGCCGAAAAACATGAGTGGGCAGTAAGGGACTGTCGCGACTTTGACTCTATTTGCGTCCAAAGACCCATGAAGCAAAATAACAAAACAAAACTAGTGGCTTTCGTAGCACTCGTTTGCGGTTCCGCACTCAACCACTGCTTTGCTCAAGACACGGCATTTGGAACAATCCAAACGGCCATGCCAGCTAAGCAGCCAGCCGAACGAGATTTACCTCCAATTGTAGCCGCCGATTCAATGGCTTGGCAAAAAGGAGAAATCGTCGGAAGTCTACCACCGATCGTCACTCCCGATACGCTGGTTCGCCAATCTCTGAAATCAAGCGATTCGTTGCCACCTATTGTTTTGGCAAGCGAGGATTCGGCAAAAATTTCAGCCAAGCCGACTAAATCGTCTATGTTGGCCCCGATTCCAAACGGCCCCATCAAACCGATCGGTTTACCCAAACCGGCCGCTGTCGTGGAAATTGCTAAAACCAAAGTTACAGCATTGGCCAAGCTTGAGCCAGTTATTCTGCCGCCGGCACCCGCTGTTGTTCAAGCGACGATGGCCCCTTCATCCACCGAACAAGATTCAAGCGTACAACAGGCCGCCCAATGGGGAGTTCGTAGCGGAATGGAAGGCAGCGGGAAATCCTCTGCGGGAGTGCAAATCTACCCCGACAGAGTTGCCGCGTTGCCCACCAGCCCAGCGATCGTCAAAGTTGAGCCAGCACGAACTTCGCTGCCTCCCATCATTACTTCGGATAGCGAATTCGTGTCGCCTTCGGACATTTTGATCCCACCTTCTGCCGTAAAGGTGGGGCCAACCCCAGATCCGGTATCGCTTCCTCCGATCACAGCCCAGGAATATTCAACTCCGACCGTACTACCACCCATCACTTCACCCTCGATCACGTTACCGTCTGCCAGGTCAGCGGTCACCACCACACCCATTAGTGTTCCGATAGTCACCACCCCGTCACCGGCTCCTGTTGTCCAGCAGCCCATGATGGCACCGGCTCCAATGCTGCCTCAGGCAACATTGCCAACTTTGGGAAATGGTTTGCTTGTTGATCCACCCATAATGGATTCACCCGTTATCATGGATTCAATGAGTGATGCAGGCATAGTTTCGGGCTGCCAGTCCTGTGGGCCTGGAGGATGTTACAATTCGTCAGGCTTGAGTAGCCAATTCAACTCTTGCGGATCGGTAAGCCATGCTCGACGTTATTTGATCGCCGAAGCGTTGTACTTTGATCGAGATGACGGCGTGATTTCCAATACCAACTTTGGAGCCTTGAGTGATTTTGACTGGGATTGGGGAGCAAGGCTAACGATTGGTAATCGAACCGATGCGATCTTTGGACAAGAGTTCAGCTATATGGGAATCTTGCCGTTGGAAGAGCAGCGTACACGAACCAACCCTGTCTTTGGACAGCTCAATGCCAGATTCGTTCCAGCCGGCGGACTCACCACAGGCCTGTTAAATGCATTTTTCAATGCCGACTCCCAAGTAGAACGCAAAGAAACCAAACTTCACTCCATTGAATTTAACCGAGTTCGTTGGGGATGGGACGTGGTTAAGGCATTCGTCGGCATCCGCTACATTCATGTCGATGACGAATACTCGATGACAAGCACTATCGGGCCTGCCGCTGCTCCGACCAGCCAAGGATTGTTCACCATGGATGCAGTCAACAATTTGATCGGTCCTCACATCGGTGGAGAATTGTTCTACGACGTTGGATACCGACTTTCCAGCTCATTCGCATGGAAAGCGGGCGGGTACGTCAACTTCAATCGCTTCCGATCGACGCTCGACAACAACGGAGTCCGGTTCCTCGACAATCGAGATAACAATGTCAGCATCGCGGGATCCCTGGAAGCAAGTTACCACGGCCATGTTCAACTTTCGCAGAACGCACGCCTTAGATTTGGGTACAACGTTCTATGGTTGGGAGATGTCGCATCGGTCTCAGATAATTATACGACCAATCTGACACCGCTGTTTGGGTCCAACGCCGGAGATGACGACGACATGTTCTTCCACGGCTTCTCATTCGGATTCGAAGCGTACCGTTAACGAATTGAAAATTTTGGAACCAGTTTCTGACAACAATCGAATCTACAAGCCGGCAAATTGCCGGCTTTTTTGTAGTCCGCTGAATGGGTAACGCAAAAGCCAATGTCGAATTGGGCGATATCTACATGTTTGAGAATGAGAAACACAGAGGCAGGAAGGAACTGAACTCCATTCCATTTGTGTCGCGACACATTCCGAAGATGTATTCCGTCAATGTATTTTGAATTGGTCGCGGTGGGAATTACGTCACACTGCACCTAAACTTGGTTGTCTGCTTGGCAAGCGGAACGTACTTCATCGGCATCGATAAGTTTCACTCAAACGAACTTAATGCGATTCGCCTTTCACATCCATGAAAGCTTGAATCAATCGCTCGAATGGGACGTCCAATAAACCACAGGCTTCTTCCTTTTGCCCTTCTTGATCCAGCGAATAGCCGAAAGTCCAATGGAACTCGACCGTCGTCGGTTCCAATATCAACGTTCCCTCAATACCAGATTCGTTGCAATGATGGGTAAATTCAGAAAGAGGTTTTTCTATCAAATCGACAAGCTTTTTGAGCTTCGCGGATCCGACTCGCGGAACTCGGGCCATCCAACCGTCGAACTGATGATATTTTTGGTGAGTCAGCCAAATCTGTCCCAATCCATAAAAAAACCAAACCGGTCCTCGAAACGATGAAACGAGTGCGTAAGGTCGAGGAAGCAGGCGAACCCGTTCGTCTAACTGAGTGCGAAAAATGAGATGACGACCGCGGAATCGTTTGATAACTCGGTTGAATATCGTTTGATTTTCAAACTGAACTACTTTTTCACCGGTCAATTTACGGCTCGATTCCACTACGGATACTTCTTGGCCAGAATCAGCGTCGTTCGAGGCATTAAAAACACTTTGTTCAGAAGATTTAGTAACAGGATTCGGTTTTGATGGATCGTCAGTCATTTCGGCATTGTACCTTTGTTCTGCCATTCACCTAGTGCAGCGTTTCAGTTTGATTTTTGGGTTGGCAGCTGCTGATGATTTGCCATCGCCACACCCAGTCGAATCGCCAACCGAAATTTTAAGTTGAATGGCTGCACTAGTCGAAATTCTCGATCGTCAATATCTTGGCTTGTCGTTGACAATTTCAACAATGGATCCTGTCACGCCATCTCCATTTCGATCTATTTTTTCATGAATCAATCTCCCATCCGGCACTCAGAAATTGACGGACGTCTCGACCTACGTGTTTTACCGCTGACCATGTGTCTTTATATGGTGATCTTTGGAATCGCCACCACATGGATTTGCAGTTGGTTGTTTCCCGTTCAAATCGGAAAGCTGTGGGGATTTGTGGGCTTAGTAATGTTGTTCATTTCCTATTACTCCACAAAAGGGTGCTTTCGAGTATTTGCAGAAGCAAAAACCAACACAAACACAACAAAACCGACGCTTGTAATCGTCGATGCAGGGCCCTACCAATTCAGCCGAAATCCGATGTACTTGTGTTACGTTGTCGGCTACGCAGGGTTGGCACTTCTGGCAAATTCGATTCCGATGTTGGCATTAACTCCCATCTTCATAGTCTGGATCACCCGCTGGATTATCATCCCGGAAGAGTCTTATTTGACTCACCACTTCGGAGAAGATTATCTGCGGTACAAATCATCTAAACGTCGCTGGCTTTGACTACGACTCGAGTTTTGGGACCGTGATCAACTTTTGAAGCAAGATTCTTGAGCGTGCCAATCGGAATCGATTGTCACCCGACAATTGTCAAACTGAATGACTAAAAAGCTCCACAAGGTGCCCATCGGGGTCTCGAATATACAGTTGTTTTACGCCATCGGGTCGAACTTTGGGTCCGTCAGCAATCTTAATTCCATCGGACTTCAGGGATTCAAAAGCCTGTTCCAGACTTGCAACTTCAAAAGCGAAATGATGACCTCTTGAGACTTTGACAACCCTTCGATCACCCCACCCGGCTAGCCCAGAGTTAGCATCCGCCAGAGTCACGTGAATTTGGACACTTCCGGTTTGAAACCAGGCACCATCGAAATCAAACTCAGGTCGCGTGACTTCGGTCATTCCCAAAATCCCTACGTAAAATTCCCGAGTCTTTTGAATGTCTTCAACAATGATGGTTAAGTGGTCAAAACCCAAAACCTTCGTCGGTTTGCAATGGTCGTCCATCTTTTTTCTGCCTTCACATCTAATTGCCGAAGTACTGTGCGTAAAGTCTTTTGGCTACGACGGGATCCTCAGTCCCTTTGACGATTGCTCGACCATCGGGAAAGAGTGTAAGTTCAAATGACTCAACCTTGAACTTTAAAAGGTAAGCGTTGGCGACGACTTCGCCTAACGGCAGCAAGCGATTTTTAACAATCTGTAGATCAATTTTATCGGCCGAATCGAAACTTAATTGGACAGCATTTCGCCCGCACAATACAGCAGTTTGAGACGCCCTATGCCCATCCAGCCAAGAGAAAACTTGAGACTTGCAAGTCGGACAGTTGACTTTGGACCGCAGTTTCGAAAGGTCGACCTGCCTAACTTGATTAGTCCATAACGAAAAAGCAGTAAGGCTGGAATTGACGCAGTCGACCTCACCGGAAAGGATTTTGAGCCCTTCGATTGCTTGCATCGATCCAACAACGCCGATCACAGGCCCCAAAATTCCAAACGAGTCACAAGTGGGTGATGTACCCGGCAAAGGAGGACCATCGATCATTAAGCAGTGAAGGCAGGCCGTTTGCCCTGGAACGATGGTCATCACTTGGCCATCGGCCCCAAGGCACCCACCGTAAACCCAAGGAATCGAATTTTTGACTGCAAAGTCGTTAATCAAAAATCTGGTTTCGAAATTATCAGTTCCATCAATAATGACGTCCACGTCACTACAGAGAGAATGGATATTGGCCGGATCCACATCGATGACGTGGGGCTCGATTTGAATGGTGGAATTGATTTGCCTCAATTTTTGGGATGCGATTACTGATTTCGGAAGATTGCTTTGAACATCGTTCTCATCGTACAGAAGCTGTCTTTGAAGATTACTCGTTTCCAAAAAATCACGATCAATCAAACGAAGAAACCCCACTCCTGCTCTGGCTAACATAGTGGCCGAAACCGATCCCAATGCACCACACCCTATAATTGTGGCCCGGCCAGCTTGAAGGCTTATCTGCCCCTCAGTGCCTATACCAGGGAAGCGAACCTGCCGACTGTAACGACCATTTTCCAACGAATTGTTAATATCTGCGGCCATGGTCAATTGAATGAGTCGAAATAATGATTTAGGTGCTTACCGGAGATCGATTGTTTGCAGGCGGCAACTTTTTCAGGCGTTCCAACGACAACAATCTCACCACCTTGCTCCGAAGGTCCAGGACCTAAATCCACCACCCAATCGGCATAGCTTATCATTTGCAAATTGTGCTCGATCAAGATCATGGAATGTCCAACCGCTAGTAGCGTGTCAAAGCAATCGGCAAGTCGAACGATATCACCCATGTGGAGCCCGCTTGTCGGTTCATCCATTAAGAACAAAACTCGTTTTGATTTTGCCGTGCTTAAATAGTAACCCAGTTTTAATCGTTGAGATTCTCCCGCCGAAAGCGTATTGGCGGGCTGGCCCAATTGCAAATATCCAAGTCCCACGTCTAACAGGCTTTTCAAACGAGCCTGAACTTTGGGTTGTCCCCGGAAAAAACGGAAAGCATCGGCAACTGTCATTGCCAATGCTTCAGCAATATTGATTCCACGATATCGAACAGCCAAAATCTCTTCCCGGTAGCGAGTCCCCCGACACTGATCGCAGGGAAGATACATATCCGGGAGGAACTGCATTTCAATCTGAAGCTGCCCTTCGCCTTCGCATTTGTCACAACGGCCGCCGGACGAATTGAAGCTAAAATCTGAAACTTTTATGTTGTGAGTTTTTGCATCGGCCGTTTCGGCGAACGTACGGCGAATATCGTCGAATGCTTTGACGTAAGTCACAGGGTTGCTTCTGGAAGAACGTCCCAGCGGCGTTTGATCCACCAGAACGACTTCGTCAAATTGACTGTCCCCAAAGATATCATCAAAAGGTAAAGGAGGTTCCGATTTCAGGTTCTTTCGCTGGCAAATCGCAGGATAAAGCGTGTCGAGGACGAGGGAACTCTTGCCCGCGCCACTCACTCCGGTGACGACGCACAAACATCCGAGCGGAAACTCAACACTCATTCTCTTGAGATTGTTGCCACGTGCTCCGGTTATCTTAAGGGATCCTCTCGGCTGACGTCGATTTTTTTCGTCCGGAACGAATCCGCGTTTGCGAGAAAAGTATTGTCCTGAGAGGGTATCTCCGTCTAGCAGTTCTTCGGGAGTCCCATCAAAGACAATTTCTCCCCCTTCGGATCCAGCGCCGGGTCCGATTTCAACGATCCGTTCAGCCGCACAAACTAATTCGGGATCGTGGTCCACAAGGACTACCGTATTTTGACGGTCGTTGAGGTCTCGAATCGCACTAACCAAACTTTTTCGATCTTCAGGATGCAGACCAATGGCGGGTTCATCGATGACGTACATCATGTTGACCAAAGTCGAACCGAGACAACCTGTGAGAGCGACCCGTTGTTTTTCACCCGTGCTCAGCGATTCGATCGAGCGTTCCAATTGCAAATAACCCAGGCCGACCTGATTCAAATACTTGAGTTTTTCAATCACCCTCTGAATAAGTTGTTCGCAGATCCGACGGTCGAATTCTGTTAGTTCCAGATTTTCAAAATATTGCAGGGAAGCATGAATGGAGTCTCGATTCCAATCTACGATACTGCGACCCAGCACGGAATAAGATCGGGCTTGAATTCCAAAACGCGAACCTCCGCACGCCGAACAAGTTTCTGACGAATGGTTGGCGAACCCAGTTCCACGGCAATCATGACAAGCCGACAATCGGTTCCGAAAATTAAACAGACGAGGTTCGGCGTCGTCTAACTCCAGTTTACATCGACTACAAATTGGCCGGCTTTGGAAAGAGTTGATGAACCATCGCTTGGAATCGCATTCCATTTCAGCATTGTCTGACTCGGGGAGGGGATGCTGAGAGATGACGCTACACTGGCCGTTGCCAAATTGGAATGCAACCTCCAGCGACTCACGAATTCGGTTGACGGCACTCCGACCGCCGACCAATCGGTCGACGATGATCCATGAGTCGGTCCCTACTACTTGTTTTGAATGAACTTCATTTAAGTCGAATGTGGTACCGTCAATAATTACTTTTGAAAATCCATTTCGTCGGACATCACCCAATGAATCTGATTCTTCCGATGCGACAAAAATTGGAACAACAACCAGGTAGCGACTCCCTTCGGCCAGCCGACCAAGAACTTCAGTAACCGATTGGGGATTTTGCCTACGGATCGGTAGTTGGCAGTTGGGACACTTGGCCTGCCCAAGATGGGTCATCAATAGTCCGAACAGGCTTGAAAGATCGGTTGTGGTCCCAACCGTCGCCATTCGACCGCTTTTGCCCCGAGTCGCTTTGACTGAGATAGCCGCGGGAATCCCAACCAACAGATCACCGACCGGTTTTTGCAGCGTGTGAAGATGTTTTCTTGTATGCGGCGAAAGGCTTTCAACGTACCGTCGCTGGCCTTCGGCAAAAAGAGTATCAAAAGCCAAGCTTGACTTACCGCTTCCACTGAGCCCACAAAACGAAACCCATTGTCCTAGAGGGATATCCAGATCAACCCCCTTGAGATTGTTCACCTGAATGTTTCTTAATCGAATCATGGGCTAGAGTTAGACTGGAAATTGTCCAGTTTACAGCTCGATCGAACTTCTTGGCATGGGACGACGCTCAACGTGCATTGCTCTTCGTCGTTTTCCCGAGTCTGAATCGCCGAAGTGACTATCTTGGGAAAAATTTCGTTTTCGGATCCAGCCACAACTGGCGGTCGTAAATCGCGGGATCAATGTCAACAATGCCAAGAATTGGACTACAATTTAGACGGCGAAAAGCTGTGAAATCGTTAAAATGCAGGTAATCTGTCCAAGTCAGGTCAGTTTCGGAATTTGACAAACCATGGACAACTCCCTTTCAGATTCTAGATCTGCGACTTCAGTCATCTACCGCTGCCCGTGCGGAGAAAGACTGTCGTTGTTGGTATCATCCGGGGGTGTTTGTGAAAGCTGTGGTAGAAATGTTACCGCTCGCATGCTTCAGCATGACCTGGCGATGACGGTGACGCTGGACGAACACGATGATGAATCCGAAGCGACCGGGACTTTTTCGTTTGAGCTCAATTCACCAAACGGAGAATCGGTTGGACCTGAAGAAGCCAACCCCGACGTTTTGATTGGAAAAATGTACGGGCACTTCCGATTAATTTCTCCGATCGGACACGGTGGCATGGGGCAGGTATATCGGGCGTTGGATACGTCTCTGCAACGATACGCTGCAGTGAAAATCCTGAGATCAGGAATCGGGACCGATGTGGATCCTATTCAACCCGGCCCCTGTTCAACGGAAGTTGACAAGTTACTCCAAGAAGCCGTTTCTCAAGCACGCGTGACCCATCCCAATGTGGTTACCATTTATTACGTTGGGAAGCAGGACGAATCTCCATTTCTAGCTATGGAGTTAGTTAATGGCGACCCCTTGAGCGAAAGGATCAAGAATAATTCGTTGCGATTCGACGAAGTCTGGCCGATTTCAATTGCCTTGGCCGACGCACTCAAAGTTTCGTACGAGATTGGAATGTTGCATGGAGACATCAAACCGTCCAACGTTTTGATGGACAAAAGCAAATCGATCAAGCTTTCCGATTTCGGAATGGCCCGAGATGTTCGTGACGAGTCGGCAGTCACCGGTGGCACTCCCAATTATATCGCTCCCGAAGTTTTGAAAGGAGAAAAACCCGGGCTTCAATCTGACATCTATTCGTTAGGTGTCACATTCTTCGAGATGACTTTTGGTCGTTTGCCGGTCGAACTTGATGGTCGAGCGGTTGCCGATTGGATTGCAAAACATGAAAGTGAAGAACTGGTCTTTCCAGATCCATGGCCGGAACACCTTCCCAGAAGTTGGGAATCCATTCTTCGCAAAATGCTCGCCAAATTACCCGAAGATCGCTACCGGTCTTACGATGAACTGATCGATGACCTTGAGTTGATTGAACCGGACAATAAAGTCGTTGCCCAGGTGTTCCCTCGAATTGTTGCGGCGGGTGTCGACTGGATTACGATCCTGTTCATGGCTGGACTTTTACAGATCAGCGCACGTAACGATGTCTTTGCATCGCTAACCAGCAACAAACAGATTGCTGCCATACTCTTAGGATTTCTACAATTCCTTCCGTTGATACTTTATCTACTGGTCATTAATTCTTGGCGGCAATCACTCGGCCGGCGATTGATGCACCTGAAAATCGTCAACCGATACGGCGTCAGTCCGACGTCGCGGGCCATCTTGATGAGGACCGCTATCCGTATGCAGTTTCCGATCATCGCGATGCTGGTTCAGGTGCTTGGCACCGTCAACGCAACCTGGTTCCAGTTATCGCTTTCGGTCCTTTTTATGAGTTCCATGGTCGTGCTGTTTTTAGATGGATTTATGGTCCTACTCAGTCGTCAAAACAGAGCTCTTCATGATCTTATGACCAAAACAAGAGTGGTTTTGGATACGCGAACACCCGGCGGCGACCGGTTTCAAGGCTACATCAACACTCACTAATAGAGGCGTCGTCCCTGATTCTGCACTCTAAACTTGCCTTGCGAAATCTTTTGAACGCCCAGACTTGCGTTGTAAAGCGTTGTAAAGGCAGCCGCTTGCCTACAATCGTCTTGACTCATCAAAATGCAAGCTTAAGAAGCACGTACTAAGGCATCCGCTAGCATCAAGTTACCAAATTTGGGTAATCGTCAAATTTGATTAATCTTACCTAACCGGCAAAGTCGATCATCTTTACAACGTAAACGTCATTGCGCTTACCGGTAGGATATCGATGCAAGCAATAAAAAATGGATCAAGAATTGTTCTGGCACTCACATGCACGTGGATGGCTGGATTCGTAAGTGGACAAACCACTCCGTCTCAGATTTACCAGCCGACAAAAGCTGGCTATCAAACCGCACCACCCTCGGTGCATGTTCAGACCGGACAATCACCCGCGGGTTATCCAAAGCCTGAATTTCGCGTGCCGAAAATGACCCCGCCAATTTACAATCGCGAAGTTCGACAATCGCTGAATTCGCCACCGAAACCACTTCGTCGAATTCCCGCGCAATCCCCAGTGGTCGATCCAAACTTGGTTCCCACCAACTACCAAGAACCGATTGCCCGCCGCAACGAACCATCGGTTCCCAAAATATTGCGGGGATCAAGAAGCCAACCGGTTACTCCTACTCAACAAATTCTGCAGAACGAAGCTCCGCCAACATCGTCGCAGCCAAAACTGTCAGAAACGACACCACGGAGCATCCAAAACTCGATCGACAAGTTTGCCCCGGCGATGAAACAGATTCGCATCGGCAACGAGCCTTTGTCTCTGACCTCAGCATCGAGATCGGGAACGGGCATAACTCCGTTGCGAACGCCCCAAGCTTCCTCGTTTCAGGCACCAAAAATTGGGAAATTTGAAACTCCAAACATTCGTGAATTTCAAAAGCCTGTTGGCTCAGCCAGTCCAGAATCGTCAAAGTCAACTGCACCCACCGCTTCACCCAAGATGGTGAATGCGTTGACCGAACAAAAGACAGAATCCACGAATCCAATAAAAATTGAGGCGGCTGCACAGACACTCCAAACTGCAAAAGATTTTATCCAGCCGCAAAAACCTAATTCGGTTGGAAGCATGTTCGATCGGAAATCGACACCCAAACAAACTGCCATGCAGATGGCAACATTGGAAAACAACCGTAAAGTGTCGGAATCCAAAGCGATCAAGGATTACAGCGTTCAACCTGCTTCTTCCACTTCTGCTTCCGACGCAATCAAAATTCAATTATCAGCCCCGTCGATTCAAGTCGAAGCGATTGGCCCCGAAACGATTGGAATCAATAAACCAGCCAAATACGAAATCGTCGTTCGCAACAACAGCACAACTGCCGCTGAACGGATCTTGGTTGGTGTCAGCATTCCAAATTGGGTCGACCTTGAAAACATTAGCCTTACCAGCGGAGATAAAGAGATTACCGATGGCAAAGGACAAGCACGTCTGGTGTGGAGTGTCGACACGGTTCCGGGTAATTCAGTCCAAACCATGACCTTGCGTGCGGTCCCTAGGAAAGCGGAAGTCTTCGACGTGGGTGTCGAATGGACTTTAGTACCGAGGGTCGGCAAAACCGATGTGACGGTAACTGAACCGAAGCTTGAAATGAGTATTTCCGGCCCTAAGGAAGTG
>JBCCSJ010000162.1:0-12635 GCA_039200505.1 Planctomycetota bacterium
CATCATCCTCCTATCGCTTCCTTCAAACCCCGCCGTTGGCCAGCGACGCCCTTGCGAGTCGGATTCAATTCCCCATGAACAGGGCTTGGTCGGTGGCAAGCACCGACTGGGTTTGCCAGCTTCGCTGGGCAAACAAAAAAAAGAGCAGGGGTTACCTGCTCTTCATCGTAATCGCTTTTCAAATTTGACCGTTAAGACAACGACGATCGTCTTAACCGTTGACAAATTCTGGATAGGACGCAACGCCAACTTCGGCTTTGTCCAATCCGATTAATTCGTCTTCTTCGCTAACTCGAATTCCGATAGTGAATTTGAGAGCCAGCCAAAGGATCGAACTCACGACGGTTACAAAGATTCCGACCGCAATCACACCGATCAACTGAACTACAAATTGATCGGTAACGGACATGACTTCTCCGGCAGCGTCTTTACCTTGCGTATGGATGCAAACCACAAGCGTTCCAAAGATGCCCGCGACCAAGTGAACTGGAATCGCTCCAACGACATCGTCGATCTTGAACTTGTCCAGCAAAGGAACGGTGACGACGACGATGATACCGCCAACGCCGCCTATCAAAATCGAGGCCCAGGGACTCGGCGCCAGCGGTTCGGCAGTGATGGAAACTAGCCCCGCCAGGGCTCCGTTAAGGGCCATCGTTACATCAATTTTTCCGTACAAAATTTGAGTTAGGATGACTGCGACCACAACACCACCGCAAGCTGCCAGATTCGTGTTCGCAAAAATGATCGATACAGATGCCACATCGGAGATCGTACCCATTGCAAGCTGCGACGCACCATTGAAACCGAACCATCCGAGCCAAAGAATGAAGGTTCCAAGTGTTGCCAGTGGAATATTGGAAGCCACAATCGGATTGACTTGACCATCTTTTCCATATTTGCCTTTTCGGGCTCCAAGAATTAACGCCCCTGTAAGAGCGGCCCATCCACCCACCGAGTGAACCAGTGTCGAGCCAGCAAAGTCAGAAAATTCCATCTGGTCGAGCCAGCCAGTTCCCCACTCCCACGATCCGGTGATGGGATAAATAATACCGGTCAAGATGATGGTGAAAATCATGAAAGGCCAAAACTTAATCCGTTCGGCAACGGTTCCCGAAACGATCGATGCTGTGGTTGCACAGAACACCATTTGAAAAAACCAGTCGGATGCAACGGAGTAGCTCCCGGGTTCTTTTCCTTCGGCAAGCGGATAGATCGCAAATGTTCCCAGATAATTATTAAAGAAGGATGGCACCACTTCGCCTTCGGCACCTCCTTCCACCGCAACGCCGGTCACATCGACATACATCAGGCTGTAACCGCACAGATAAAACATGATGCCGGCGACAGCAAATAAAGCAATGTTTTTCAAGCACTGCATGGATACGTTTTTGGTCTGAACCAAACCTGCTTCGAGCATCGCAAAACCAGCCGCCATCCACATGACCAGAAAACCGCCGATCAAAAACAGCAGCGTGTTAAAAATGAAGGCGTCAGTTTGGGCATTTTCAGCTACGGTTTTCGCCAGTTCTTCGACGGTCAATTTGGCCGCTTCTGCGCTGGTTTCCTGGGCAATAACGCCCAGCGGAATCGTACTTAGTACCGCCACAATAAAAAGGATTAATAGCTTGGCGTACTTCTTTTGTTTCATCTTAAGTTCCTTGATCTTCAATCTTTTGGTCTGCGAACATTGATGCGGTTGATTCTGAAAATGAGTGGAATCGAAACGGACCGATCAACCTGAAGCGTCGTCTGATGTCACTTTTTTGCTTGGGGGACAACAAGAAAAACAATTCGACGACGTCGAGAAATCCAAGCCAAACCACTCCACTTGCTACCAAAAGAAGCAAGGTTGCCTGTGAATCGTGCAAGTAAATCCCTTGGGGTACGAAAAACTGAATTATGCATGTTTTTGAAGGTAAAGAAGGGAGAATTTATGCCATTGGGTGTTTTGGCCACGCTATCCATAATCTGGGTAGCCGATTCGTTCGCTAGCTTAGAGCAAGTGCTCGGTGTAGCTAAACAGAACCGACGATTCAAATCGCCCAATCTCGTCATCAAAAGCTCCTTAGTCACGCGAATAGGTGCCAGTTTTCCCGCAAAATTGACAATTTTTGGGATGTCTGTCAGCAAATAGGTCGCAATATCAACTCGGAAGGTATCTCGTACTCGGCTACCCTATTTGCAAGCAATGTGCCAAATAGCTCACAGTTCCAGAGGTGTTTTGAAGATTGAAAAGGACGTTTTTGGACCCTCTTCTGAGAAGTCAGCGCCAAGCCAGTGTCGCCGTTACGGTTCGGTCGCCCAAAGCCAGCAACGCTTGGTTGGGGATTGGAAGTTTGGCAAATCCGACTATGACTCAACAAGATTTTGGGTAAATCCGAGCAGTTAGGGCTTCGATTCGCCTTCTCCTTCCGGGTACCGAACTGAATCTTAAAGCCTGAACCATCAACGGTTTAGGAATCATCAGCATTCAAAAGTCGCCGTAACGGTTCCCCAAGACATTCCCCAGTGAGGGAAACTCCTATCAAGAATCAAGACTTCGGCTGCAAATCTTGTCTTACGTTTGTTGGCCCCGAGGTGTCGAGTCCTCACAAAAAGCTTGCCGATAGTTAATCACCATGAACAAATACCGACCAAAACGCGTTTTTGAAAAACTGGAAGATCGAGTCCTTTTTGATGCAGTCCCCGATGGAAATTTTATCGACATTCCGGACGACAGCGAAAACCTCGTCGTGCAAGTCCATCAGGATGTTGAAGCGGTCCAACATGAGTCGGATCATGCCATCCAACTGGTTTTAGTGGACTCAGCAGTCGAAGATCCAGGGCAGGCGATCGACTCTTTTTTGGATGCCCATCCCAATCAAAACTTCCAAATCAACATGCTCCATTCGCATTCCAATGGAATCGAGCAAATTGATTCTTTATTGAAATCTTCAAGTCAATCTTTTCAATCAGTCCACTTACTTGCAACAAGTTCCAACGGAAATTTGAATCTCGGATCGTCGGTTCTTAATGCAAGCAATTTAGATTCTCATAAGCAAAATTTATTTGCACTTTCGGATCGTTTGGGGCCCGATGCTGAAATTGTGATCCACGATAGTAGCCTCTCCCAGACAGACAGCGGAGTTCAACTACTCAAAGGCATCGCCGATTTCACCGGTTTGGATGTCAACGGGTACACTTTTGAAGACACAGAGGTTTCTGATCAGTCAGGTAGTTTGCAAGAAAATGAACCCGTCATTCAGAAAAGCTCAACCGAAATCACGCAAGCCGAATTAGAACAGGGTGAAATCAGTTTAGCTGAATTAGGTGTTACCAGCCTTGAAGCGAATACCGCATCCGAGCCGACGCTGCAACTGTCTTTCGGGTTTGGACCCACTGTTCATACCCAACCATCGCTTGGGCTGTTCCAGGTTTTTCGGAACATCGATGCCGATCGTTTTTCAGTTACTGAAGGGAACTTATTCGATGAAAAAGGGCCGGAAATCGCATTCGAAGTCGTAGCAATCGAAAATGATACTCAAAAGCTTGGTCAAGCCGTCACGACGGAGTCGGGAGCAAAGTTAACTATCAGATCCGATGGCTCGTTCGAGTATGATCCGGATGGAAATTTTAGCAATCGAGGTGTTGGAAATACGGATACGATTACTTACACGATCAAGGATGCCGAAGGTCAAACCTCAGTAGTAACCGCCAATTTTGTAATCGGTGTCGAGCGGGTCATCAAGTGGGATCTTGACTTGGCCGAAACCAATCTGGTCAGTGTAGGCGATGTAACAGGAAACGGATTCAGCGATTATGCATTTAGTATTCCTGAATGGGATTCCAATCGAGGTGTCACGTTTCTGATTCACGGAGACCAGAATGGCGTGGACCTTGACTTGGATGTGAACAATTTGCTGGAAGTCAACGGAGGGGACGGATCTCAGGGGACGATTTTCTACGGAATTGATATTGATGATCTTTCTGGTGAATCGTTGGCGGCAGCGGGAGATGTCAACGGTGATGGGCAGGCTGATTTCTTGATTGGAGCCAGCAATGCTGACGTCGGAAATCAGCTCAATGCGGGAGAGTCTTATCTTATCCTCGGTCAGACTAACAATTTGACCGCTGAAGTTGACCTTGAAAGTCTGACGCGTGCAAGCGGTGGCGATGGATCGCGGGGCATGATCCTTCAGGGAATCTCCAAGAACGATCTTTCCGGCAGCCAATTTACTCAGCTAGGTGACGTCAACGGCGATGGCTTGGATGATATCGGGATCGGTGTCGCCAATGCCGACGTTAACGGGAAAATCAATTCAGGACAGACGTTCGTAGTCTATGGTTCCCAACAATTAGATGCTGAAAAGTCCCTGCAATTGCTGGCCGATGGAGATGGGACAGAGGGGTTTGCAATCAACGGAGTGAAAAGTCATGACCAGTATGGAGGTTCACTTCAATCGGCAGATATCGATCGAGATGGACTCAATGATCTTGTGATTAGCACTCAATTTGCAGACGCCAACGGCTTGGTAGATTCAGGTCAAACGTTTGTTGTTTACGGTTCTTCTGACCGATCCGGTTCTCTTAACCTGGCAGATCTATTGGTAGATGGTTCCCAGCAGGAACGAACTTTGGTTTTGAACGGGACATCTCGAAAGGCTGGGGATGGAGCCAACATAGAAATCACTGAGGATATCAATGGTGATGGGCTTTTAGATTTTACTGCCAATGTTCAATTGGCCGACGGTTCTTTTCGTTCTGAAGTCATTTTGAATCAAGCTGATGCGAGCAAAATCGAGCTGATAAGTGCGACACAGGCTGCCGTCATGCTGGATAAACTTCATACCCCTGAGGAAATGGAGGGTCGCGATTGGAGCCGATTGACCGACAACGTGACATTGCATTCAACGATCGGGACGTCGGTCACGATTTGGGGTAATCGCCACGTGGTCACCGAGATTGATGGTTTCAAAGAATGGTTTGACATCGGTTACGGAGCGGGGGAGATTGAACTGGAAAGTGGAAAAGTGGTTCGGTGGGATTCGGACCTTTCCAGCGATCCAGGCGTTGACGAATTCTTACCCCTGACCTCTTTCGAGATTCATAACGACTCGGATACTTATTCGATCACTGTTGCAAATGAACAGAACCTGGTTGATCAAATGACAGAATTATCTGAGACCGATTTGCGAGAATTGGCTTGGATGCTCAAGGAATATGCGGGTGACCGACAGTTGCCGTTAACTCGGGTTTAGGGGTCCAACTCCAGAAATTTATTCACGCTCGGTAGCAGTAAGCAATACGTTTCTTCTGCAGAAGGAACCATGTCCTGTTTGGTATCAGTACGTTCCTTCTGCCGGAAGGAACCCTTACGAATTTCTCTCAGATCAATTTCGCTCGGACCAATTTCGCTCAGATCAATTTCGCTCGGATTAGTTTCTCTCGTGTCCCGTTCGGCAAACGGGACGTACTCAGCAATCGGGACATACTTTGCCGGAGGGAAAATAAAACCCGCCCAAGTCGGGTTTCGTTTGGTATCAGTACGTTCCTTCTGCCGGAAGGAACCCTTACGAATTTCTCTCAGATCAGTTCCCCTCGGGTCCCGCGCGGCAAACGAGAATATATTTCGCTGACACGAGTTTTCCCCCGGGAGGGATTTCCTCTTATCCAAAAGAGTACGAGACAGCCATAGAAAGTTGGCATATCTTTCAAATGGTGAGAACACAACGATTTGATTAACAACTTGACCCTGTAGCAGAAGTCTCACGCCCATGAACAACGAATTTCGACCCAAGCGCGTTTTTGAAAAACTGGAAGATCGAATTCTTTTTGACGCCGTGCCAGATGGAAACTTCCTTAACCCGCCCCACGAAGAAACGGTCGTCCAAGTCCATCAACATGTTGAAGATATCGTGAGTAAGCAAGCCAGTTCGGTTGAACTGGTAGTGATCGATGCCGGTGTCGAAGATGCGGGTACCTTGATCGAGTCTTTTTTGACGCAAAACCCGGACCGAGAATTTCAAATCAGCATGTTGAATTCTCATTCGGATGGATTTGATCAAGTGCAGGGTCTGCTTGAAGTCTCCAACGAACGCTTCAGCGCCGTTCACATTCTTTCTCACGGAAGTCAGGGAGTTTTAAATCTTGGTAATTCTCAGCTGAGCCTTGGAAATTTTTCAGAACATGCGTCCCAATTGGAATTGTGGTCAGCTCAACTTCATCCCCAATCGGAAATCTTAATTTACGGCTGCCAATTTGCTGGGAGTGATTCGGGGCACGAGCTACTGCATTCGATAGCCCATATCACTGGCTTGGATATCGCAGCATCGGACGACGTGACAGGTGCGGAAAGTCTCGGAGGAGACTGGGATCTTGAGGTACGGCTGGGTGATATTCAGACCGAAACACTTCAGGCTCAACCCTGGCAGAATGCACTCGACGCGGCGGTTCAAGATTGGGCGCCAAGCTTGGACACCGATTCGGACCAAGATGGAATTTCCGACCTTGACGATCTGGATGACGACAATGATGGAATCTTGGATGTTAACGAGCGGGTCAACTGGTCACAGGTTGACGTGACGCAATATCTGACTCTTGGTGGGAATGCCTCGGCAGATACGCTAGCAGCACCGAACGAAGTTCTGTTAACACCTGCCGCAGACGGGCAACTTGGGACAGCGCTTTCCAATTATCGAATTGATCTGACGCGAAGTTTTGTCCTCGATTTTGATATGTATCATGGCGACAAAGATGGGGCCGATGGAATCGCATTTGTTCTTCACGATGATCCAAACGGAAAAAATGCCAACGGTTCGGGCGGTTATGCGTTGGGAGCAGCTGGAATTACCAACGGACTTGGCTTTGAATTTGATACTTATAAAAATTTACTGGACATGGCAGAGGATCATACGTCGGTTTGGGATCTTGATTCCGGACAAGCCAATGGAACTCAGTACATTGATTCTCCCGATTATTTGATCGATCCGACCGCCTTGGAGAATCTTGAAAATGGCCAATGGCACAACGTCAAAGTAAGCTGGGACGCGTCGGCACAAAAGCTATCCTATTCGGTTAACCAACAAGTCATTGGAACAATCGAAGGGGACATTGCAACCGATTATTTTGGGGGCAGTGACAAAGTCTATTTTGGTTGGACGGCCAGCACCGGTTCGGCGAACAACGAACATGCCGTACGAGTGAATGACTTTATTGTGCGATGGGAAGATGGACAGTTCGAGAACTTCGATAGCGACGGGGATGGGCTGGTCGATAGCCTGGACAATGACAGCGACAACGATGGGATCAGCGACCTAAAGGAGTCTGGAAACGCCGATGCGATTGCTGCCGATGTTGACGGTGACGGAGTTCTCAGTCTCGACGAAACCGTTGATTCGGATGGTGATGGAATCCTCGACATTTTTGAGGCATCCGATTTGGGATCCAATATTGGGACCGTGGCCACCGATGCGGATGCCGATGGGATCGCAGATTATCAAGATCTCGACAGTGACAACGATGGTTTTGCCGATACCTCGAATTCTGATCAATTAGTTATCATCGAAGGTAGCTCGGTTCAAATTGACAATTTTGATTCCGAAGAAAACACCTTCGATGCCAGTCGGTTTACCAATGAATATGGAGAATCGGTTTCCACAAGTGACATCTCGGTGGTCGATGATGGACTGGGTAATGCGAAACTGATCATCGGTTCTCAGCAGGAAATTGTCCTGACCGGAGTGAGCCCAGAATCGGTGGACCAGGATTTCCTTGTCCAAGCTGGATTTACCGACGGTCGCCTCCCTTTGAAGATTTACGATTCGAACGTCGATGTGGCCAGCAATCAGACGACGTTCGTGACGCTTCAACCGGAACAACTGAATCCTGAAGATGGCGAGGTGCTTCGTATCACCGCTGTTAACGGTCAAGCAATCGCTTTGGGTGAGACCTACGTTCTGGCCAACGGCGTGACACTTCGAATGATCAGCGAAACGCAATTTTCGGTGGCCGGTTCCGATGCGACCGAAGGGATGGTTGCAGTTACCGTGACCATGCAAGGCGCCAGTGAAACGACTGCAGATTCGGTTTTGACGATTCAAGTGACACCCGAGAAACAGGGTACCGTTGTGATCGGTTCAGCGGATACGTTTATTGTTACGACGGACGATTTAGTATCCGAAGGGACCGTGCTTTTAAATGACATCGACGTCGATGGAGATTACATCGGAGTCACTCACGTCAATGGAGTCGACATTTTTAGCGGACCGGTCATAACGTCGTCGGGTGCTTTGATAACAATGGGTTCGGACGGGACGTTCGATTACGATCAGAACAACGCCTTCGATTCACTACCACCAGGACAGATCGCAACCGATACGTTTACCTACACGGTGGCCGATTCGGATGGAACGGATGAGGTTACGGTCACGATGGAAATTCATTCGGTACTGCCGACTTTCCCAACAGATGGTTCGACTTACCAGGTTCACTCGTCACAAGGCCAATTGGTGACCGTCGATACGGTGAACAAGACGCTCGTCAATGCTCAATATCAAGCCAAAGTCAAACTGAACGCGGTAGGCCTGAATACTTTCGATCATTACGCATACGGTTTTAACCAAAAAGATAAAACGTTGGTCCAGATCGGATCTAATGGACAATATATCGACTTGGGGCCGGTCGATGGGATGCCGGAACCAAACAAAGGGTCTTACGTGGGAGATTTCGGACCTGATGGATTGTTGTACGTTCGGCCGACATCCGACATCACCAAACTGTATGGAATCGATGTTTACACACAAACAGTGACCAACACCATCGAGCTGTCGACTTCACTAAGTAAAGTTTATGACATTGCCTGGAATCCAAGCGAACAGCTGTTTTATTCAATTCGCAAAGGAAATCAGAATTCGAATGATGTGCTGTTGGCGATCGACCTTAACGGGACGGTCACTCAGCTTGGCGACAGCGGAATCGGTCCCAATACGTTCGGAGCCATGTTTGCTGACGGCAACGGAGATGTATTTGGCATTGCTAATAAAACCGGTTACGTCTACCAATTCGACACCGACACCGGGTTGGCAACCAAGGTTGGCGAAGCGAACAAGGCATCCATCAACGACGGGTTTTCAAATCCTAACGAAGTAATGAACTTGGCACCGTTGGCCAGTGACGACCGTTTTGAAATTGACCGCTACTATGCAAAATCAGGAAACCTGTTCGACGATAACGGGTTTGGAATCGATCTCGATGGGAATGGGGATCAATTTCAGATCACCTCGATTGATGGGAACAGTGAGTATCTTGGGACGCAATTGACGTTGCCATCGGGAGCTCTGTTGACGATCGAGTCTGATGGGTCCTTTAACTACGATCCGAATGGGCGATTTGACGGACTTTACGGGGGCCAGTCAAATATTGATTCTGTCACCTACACCATTGAAGACGCAGCCGGTTTTCCATCTACCGCGACGGTCAATTTTGTAGTCAGCGTCGAAAAGGTGATCATCTGGGATCTCAACCTTGCTGAAGTCGACCTTACCAACATGGGCGACGTTAACGGAAATGGATACGACGATTTTGCTGTCAGCTTGCCAGAGTGGGATTCCCATCGTGGTGTTACTTTTCTGATCCATGGAAGTGCCCAGGGAATTGATTTGACCTATGATGTCAATGATTTGTTACCTGCCAACGGGGGAAATGGTTCTGAAGGGACGATTTTTTACGGAATCGACACCGACGACCTGTCGGGTGAAACACTTGCCGTGGCCGGCGATGTCAACGCGGATGGCTATTCAGATTTCTTGATCGGAGCCAGTGACGCCGATAACGGTTCGGAGCTCAATGCGGGCGAATCTTATCTGTTGCTGGGCCGTCTCGGTGGATTTGGGGCCGAATTTAACCTAGAAGACTTGATGGCTGTCCACGGTGGCGACGGAACCGATGGAGCAATTTATCGGGGCATGCTTGAAAACGATCTTTCAGGTAATAACTTTATCGACATCGGTGATTTCAATGGCGATGGATTCGATGATTTTGGAATTGGAGTTGCCCACGCTGATGTGGACGGCCGAGTCAATGCAGGCCAAACTTTTGTAGTCTACGGATCGCAGTCCTTCGAGGCCGAAACGTCATTACAGACAATTGCGACCGGAGATGGTTCGACCGGATTTGCAGTCAACGGAGTCCGGAAACATGACCTATCAGGTGAGTCATTGCAAGCTGCCGACATCAACGGCGACGGTCTGGACGACATTGTGATTGGAGCTACATTTGCCGATGCCAACGGAATCGTCGACTCAGGTCAGACTTATGTCATTTACGGTTCTGCTAGTACCAATGGATCGGTTGAGCTTTCAGATTTGGCCGGTGAAAATTTGGCTGGAATTGATGGGCTTGTGTTGAATGGAACCAGTCGAAGGTCAGGCGATGGAGCTTCTGTTCAGGTAATCGCGGACGTCAATCAAGATGGAATTCTTGATTTTTCTGCCGATGTCAAACAAAACGATGGCTCATTCCTCAATCAAACGATTTTGAATCGGCCTGGAGCGGATTCGTTGGAATTAACTGACAGTAGTGCAGCTGTTGTTAGACTCGACAAACTAAATTTACCTGAGGATTACGATGGGCGAGTTTGGGATCAATTAGCCGACAATATCACGCTCCATTCATCGGATGATACTTCCGTCACGATTTGGGGTAATCGACATGTCGTCACCGTGGTCGATGGATTTAAAGAGTGGTTTGATATCGGATTCGGGTCAGGTGAAATCACACTCGAAAGTGGAGCAACCTTACGATGGCAATCCAATGAATCGTTGGACCCTGGAACCGACGAATATCTGCCTCTGAACTCTTTTGAAATCGACAAGAACAGCAGTGCAGACTCGGTCACGATAAACGACGGATTGAATGTGTTTGATCAGGTTACCTTGTTAAGCGAAACGGATCTTCGAGAGTTTGCGTGGGCACTAAAAAGGTACGCCGGTGACCGAGATCAGCCTCTCACGTTGGCGTAGCCTTTTGAATTCAGAAACATGTTAAGGTGGTTTCAAGCAATAAGTCGGAAATCGAAAGATTAAAAAGAACAAGCACGTCAATTGACGTGCTTGTTTGTTTTGAGCCCGTAACTTGGCTCAAAAATAATATTTTGTGTGTGCAAATGTTGACCCTTCAGCAGTGGCAATTCGTCTGTTAAAAAACAGGAATGGGTCGGAAAATGCTGGAAGTCCTTTGGTGCAGCATCAAATGCGATAGCTAATCCAAGCTAGTAATCGGAAGGATTTTCGAGAAATCTTATTCACCACCACCGCCGAGTCCAGCTCGCAAAACGTAAGCTGAGCGGGCGGTGGTTGGCGAAAAAAGATCGTACACTTCTTACTCTCTCACTCCTGTCCTACACGTCGAGAATCGTGGAATTGGACACTTCGATCCAAAAGATGACGAAATCTTTTCGCAGATGAACGTATTTTTACTCTCAAACAAAAATCCTTGCGATTTGATAGATTTTCGGTTGATTTAAGAACGAATTTCAAGTTTCAAAATATCGTTTGAGATCCAGTTTGCGAATTGTTCGGCTTCTTCTTGCTGATAAAAAGTGATGAGTGACTCAGCCGATTGATCATCGGAAATTGGTTCGAGTTTGTATTTGGATGCAACGCTAGATTTGATGGTGGCAATGACTTCGAACTTGTGAGTCGATTCATCATCGATGGCAGAGTGGGTTTTGACGTCCACGCTCTCAATTTCCTCAACCGAATAACTAACAGGTTCGAGTCTATTTTTGGTAACGGGCAGTTTCAGGGTCCGGTGAAATCGGTGAAAAACAAGTTCATTTTTGCTGGATTTTGCCCGGAATCGGAACCAGGCAGTCATGGCGAAACTGAACCCCAAGACCAGGCTCCAAACCATCAACATCACATTAAGGGAAACGTGGAATCCGAATCCAAACCCGACTATAAAAGTGCTAAAAAAGCAGGTTCCTAGCAACGCGATGAAAAAAACTGCGATGGTTGGAATAGAAGGCTGTTGAATTCGGATTTCAACTCCATCGTCCTTGAATTTGTGATAGCCGCTATCTTTTGATCGAACGGCTCGACGCCCAAAATAAAACACCAGAATCCAACCACCGACCATGATGATATTGAAGGGGGTTAAAAACACTAACAGAAAAAGATCCGAGCCCTGAATTCCGGTTTCCAGAACGGAGTCGCTGGGATTTTGCGGGTCAAAGAAAACGGTCGTTTCCGATCCAACGGGATGCTGGTCGATAAATTCTTTAGCGTAAGAATCGTTACTGGATGTCTCTCCGTAACGAATCGAATCGTTAACCAGTTTCTGGTTATTGACCACGTATTCATACTTAATTTTTGGACGATAATTTGTACCACTGTCGGAATCGTAATGAGATTCAACTTCGCTGGAAAGAATGATGCCAGGGACAGATTCGAATGATCGTGTCCCAATCTGGTTCCACATATTTCGGCCAGTTATGACATCGAAAAAACCGACAATGAGGGTCCAAAATAGGATCCAAACAATAAGAAACAAAATCCCACAGGTCGGATTATTAGTGGTTGTTGATTTGATTTTAGATTTCCTGATTCGTCTTGAATTTTTGAACTCGATTCACACTCAGTTCGTTGGGATGAGCG
>JBCCSJ010000163.1:0-12476 GCA_039200505.1 Planctomycetota bacterium
GCCAAAGCCGTTCCGAAAAAGCGGGAACCCGAGTTCTTAAAATAGGCATCACTTCGTTATAACGCTGTTCCCAAAAACAGACTTGAGCGCCCATGATGGGAGTATCCTTTGAAAGAATTGTCGGTTGTTTTTCATGCCAACTTTGAAATTGGCGGACGTTCCAGTCATAGATGCGAAAATCTTCCGGAGCTCTCTGTTGAGGCGGCACCATGTATAGCGGAAGCCAGCAGCAATTGATGATCGGATAGCCTTTTTCGACCATCGTTACCGGTGAGCCTGTCCAAATCATCTGAACCAGGTTTGTTGGGATCTGAACGTTCTTGGTGCTGGCCCCCCGAAAATCATTCCAGGAAATTGCCTGCTTGCCACGCTGACGAACCACTTCATTCATCCGTTGGATAAAGTGCAGGAACAATTCGTGAGCCTGGCCTTTGAGTGCTTCGGTCAAACCATGCTTTTCGCAGTACGGTCGGTATTCCGGAAGTCCGATCAAACTGCCGGCGCCGACTTCGTCCGTGCCCACGTGGATGTATGGGCTTGATGCAAAGACATCGCACAGGTCATCGATCAACGATTCCAGAGCTTCCAACCCTTTTTCGTTCGCCATATTGACGATTCCTACCGAACGATGCTTGCCAGTCTCCGGATCAGTTGAACCAAACAATTCCGGCATTCTTCCAACCCAATTGGCGGAGTGACCGGGGACATCAATTTCGGGAATGAGCGTTACCCCTCGTTCGTCGGCAAATTCTACCAGTTCCTTCCACTGTTCGATTGAATGGGCAAATCCCGGAGTGGCCAGCTTGGGAAGTGACTTGCTGGTGAAGGCGGTATGTCGATTGTCGCTTAAGTGTAAGTGGACGTAATTAATTTTGTACAACCACATCAGCTCGATGGTCTCTTTCAAGGTTTGGACAGGGTGGTGCCGCCGAGCAACATCGATCATCACACTCCGAAATTCGTAGTCGGGGGAGTCAACGATTTCGACACAAGGTACGCTTAAGTTGTTGTTGGGTCCGCTGGTGTCAAGCAATTGAATGAAAGTCGAAACACCCCACGATACGGCTCGGTAGTTGGAACCAGTGATCTGGCCAGACTGGTCGACACTGATTTTGTACTCTTCCGACTTCATTTGAGGATCGATAGAAAGCCGAATGCCTACAAAATCAGCTTTGCCTGCTGCATCAGTTTCGTTATTCCCCGCGTTATCGACAAGAATCTTGAGATCTGATACGCGGTGAATACTTTGGGAAAGGATTTTCGCCAGCGGTTGTAACTGCTCGTTTGCTGTAAAAATTTTCGTTGAATCGTCAAGCGTCAACACACCCGATTTTGGAACCACCTGTTTCGGCATGGGAATCAAGTTCAAATCCGGTAATTGCGAGAGTGCAACCGAAGCCTCACCAAATAATAAAAGAGAGCAAAGAAGCAATTTAGAAACTAGGAATTTGAAAGAGTTCATTAAGTTAATCGGGGCGTTAATTGGTGAAACGAAGCCTGGCATAGGTGATCAGTCAATGGTTGGTTAGTTTAAACTATTCAAGTACCGTCATAATCGAAGTAGTTTATTTTTCGTACGTATCTGTAATGAAATTTGCCGATCGAATGCGCCCCGCTTGCCGAGCGGGACATTACATAGCGAAGCTTTTTTCATTGTTGCTGGATAACACGTGCGCATATAACGACCGTGAAAATCCATGGTCCTCAAGATCGCGTCGGCTGATCACCGCTCAGATGCGTGAAGCATTTTTCCGAGATTTACCTTTCAGGCCAACTCGGCAACTCCATTTTCTTTTTTGTGTTCTCGGTATGCTCGCTGTAATGGCGTTCCATCTGTTTTAGCAATTCGCGGGGCGACCAAAACCGACTCCCTTTGGCTCGTCGGTTCAAATCCATTTTATCAAGCAGATAGGCAAATCGTCTTGTGAAGGCTGCGACTCGCTGCATCTGTCGCGCCTCTTCGGCACCCGTCCAGTCTGGATGGGCGAATTGATAATCTTTCGGCATCTGCTTGGGATTCAAATCCATCACCGGTATCATCGGATCGACAGCGTTGTAGATTTGGGAAAAAAATAACAGCTCTCGACCCATCATATGTTCAGGGTTCCAACGAGGTGTATGGGTACCGTTGTTAGGCTTGAAATTCATCTGCTCAACTGACAACTTCGCAAAGAACTCTTGGGACGCCCGACAAGCCGCCTCTTTTCTGGCAAACAACTCTTTGAGTTCTGCACTCATCTCATAAGCCTTGTCCCCCAGTGAAACGAATTTAGGCTTACTATCCTCGTTTTTCGAAGTTGAAAAGGCTACCGTATTGTGGGAAACCATTTCGACTTCTACGTCGCCAACTTTTTTGGTGGATCGAGGGACGATCATCAGAATTGGCTGGTAAGCTGCGGCAATCTTCTGACAATCCTCTGCACTCATTTCGTCTTTAATGACCTTGATTGCGATCGGTCGCTGCGACAGGGTCTTGGCTACTTTATCGACCGCCTTTTGAGATTCAAAATGTTCTTTGTCAGGCACTTCTGAAAACAGCAACAGCACAACCCCATCGACAAATACGCTCATCGGCTCTTTCTGTTTTCCACGCACTGCAAAAACCTGATTGGCTTTTAGTTTGTCTAACTCGACAATTTCACGTGAATTCTCGACTCTCGAAACAGTTATCTCAGCCTGATTGGGAGCACGCGACAACAAAACCGACTCGTTTGGCTTTAACGAACTCAGATTAAAGTCGAGAGGCATTTCGGACGAGTCATCGACTCCTGGCCCTAGCCCAAGAATGAATCCCCATTGTGTTTCGATTGTCGTCCCACCATTGCCCCAATTGCGTATTGCGATGGGCTGTCCATCATCCGCATGCAACTCATTAAAACTAGAGCTCATCCCCCAAACTAAAAGAAGAACGGTAAACAGTAAGCGAACGGCAGCCATGAAAATCTCGCTAAAAATCAATGAACAATTCGTAGTCTCGTTACTACATTCAGTTTACGCAAAAATCGAAAGAGAAACATCAATATCGAGTTGATAAAGAAATGAAAGGTCACGGTAAAGAAGAGACGTACCGAATTGCATCCTCGGCAGTAGAGGCCCTGTCTTTGCGGGCAACCTGAGATACTGGTCCGTGTCTGAAAACTACCAGCCAAACATGGTTGGTCGGTTAGCCGCTCTACGATCAGCGGGGACGACGGCGGACGTATGCCAAACCTAGTGTGCTCAAACCGAGCATGGCGTAGCTGGTTGGTTCAGGGATCGCAAGTGCGAAAGAGATGGTGTCACCTGAGGCCGTGTGGGTCCAGAAGGCTACAGGACCGTTGTCAAGAAGGGTTCCAAATTGCCCAGCGATTGTTCGGTTTTCGATTGTAAATCGTCGATCAACAGTAATTACCCCAGGATTTGCCCCATAGGCTTCGTCCCAATAAAGCTGATTTTCTAACCAGCCAAACGATCGTCCTGTTCCATTGGATGAGGCCCTTGTGTAACTTTGACCTGTGATCGGAAGGAATACAGTGTTTCCCGCAAAAGCGGAATAAGTCCGCCCACCGGAAGACTCGAATGTAATTATACCACCTGGCTGAAAAACCATTCGATCGAGGTCGCGGGTGATGGCAGAGCCTTGGCTGGAAGTGGCAGACAAATCCATTGTTCCCGTCATCTGAACGAAAATTCCCGCCGCGCTATCCGAAAAATTAACGACGATACTCGCGTTAGCAGATGATCCCAATAGGATCAAAACGACTCCCAACATTACAAGTGTAGAAAGAAAAGATCGACATCTCATGGTAGTACAAGCTTGGTGGAAGAAAAAAGATTGCCAAGATAGTTAGTTAGGAATCACCCTATTAACAAATGATCGATTAGCATAATTGGAGGGACCGAAAAGGGCAAACAAGGGAAGACAGGAGAGGTCAATTTGTGTCCCCACCTCAAAAAATCTTCGTTTGGGGTTTGCTCTCCTCGGCCACAAGGTGAAATCGCATTCGGCCGATTAAGGCAAAGCAGTTTGTCAAAGCTTGGTGAGAGCTTTTCGAATTACCAATAAATCAAACTTTGTTGGGCATAACCGAGTAGGTCAGGCTGCCAATCCCGAATTTGGAAGCCAAATGTCTCAGCCGTTTGTTTTCCGCTCGGCAGGCGGGATCGTTGAAAAGGTTTTTGTAACCATATGTAATCTAAATATTTATGGTCTGAATCCAGCCGGGATCAATCGAAAAATTTCGCCGGCCGTGACGTTGAAGTCTTAAACTTTCCGACCCCTGCGTTTCTCAAATTCAGTTGATTTTTATACAACTTGATGCATATAATTTTCTGTCGAGGCATTGCCAAGTAGATCGACTAGCCGAGTCGAAATAAGTCAAATTCACCGTTTGGAAAGCAATGCTACTTTTGCTTTGCAATAGAGGCCTCTTCTTTGGGCTTACGCAAACGACAGAGAATTGAGTGAATCAGAACCAAGGTGGCCTTTGCCCTATCTGGAAGGCAACTCATTTTGAGCACGACGGAACCAATCAACCGTTCGTCGCAAATGGTCCTCGCCGTAAAGCTTTGCAAACTTTTTGGTCTCCGCGTTTTGATTGTCTTGTAAAATGGACAATCGTTGGTTGACGTAGGCGGCAGTCAATTCGACTTCCCCAAGGGTCTCAATGCAGTACCGCCACTCTTGGTAGTTCTCAGGTATCACGACTCTTCCATAGATCAAAATTAGTTCGAGCTTGTCGGTGGATTTGAATTCAAGGCAATCGGACCTCGACGACCGCCGGTGCAATCGTAGTCGATTGCAATTGAATTGCAAATGCATATTAAGTTCGGTAAAGTCTAGTTGCAATTGCAATTGTTAACTCGAGTCTGTTTTTTTGGCCTTGCTGGTTTGGGAAATTCCGAGAGGCGTAGGTTAACGATATGTCAAAATTTCGATTTGAAATCGGCGATCGGGTCATGTGCAACCTTGGCTCAGCAGGTTGGAAACTCGGACGGATTATTGCAACCGACTATCGAGAACCGACGTGGACTCCCGACCAAACCGCACCCTACCAGGTGATGCTTGAGTCGGATCACATGCTAATTTACGTTCCAGAAGATGTTGACGATTATTGTCGTATCGCAACTCAGGAAGACCTTAAAATATTATCCCGTACAGATGCCTTGGCAATGCTTCCGGAAGAGTTGGAATCGCCATCTGAGTCGCCAAGAAAAATCAGCTCGAATTTGAGGCTTGGTTGTGATGACCAAGAGTCTCCGCCTGAATTTTTTGGCTATCGAAACGGACGCTGCCAAGGTTGTGATTGCTGTCCGCGAAATTGGCGGAATGTCGAATTCTATAGCGAGCACTATCGCTGTGTGGAGCGCAACGAACTCAAGGTGACCAGGCAAGCCGTTGACTTGGGGAGTGTCCGGGTCGGAGATTCCGTCAACCATCGTGCCAATCAAGGTCCGCTAAGCGATGCCGGGTTCATGCAATGTCCAATGTTAGTTCGTTTGCCACCCGGGTTAAAGTTTTCCGACGACGGTTCACTGATTGGAAATGTGCATTTTGATCCGCATCGAAGCATGGAATACGAAGTCGATTTCGTTGCGGTCAGCACCGACCGGTGGGATGATCCAGATGTTGGGATCGTTCGGTTGGAAATCAAAATGAAAGTTGGTGGGAACGAGCCGCCTGTCGACTTTGATTTGATCGAATTCCAGAAACAACAGGCCAGGGCACGGGAATCAGCCAATGAATGCTACGACAAATTGGGTTCCCAATGGAATCGTTGGGAGCGTGGTGAGTCAAACAACTCGGAAACTTGCAAGCGGATGGGTGCAGAGCTTGGCCGGCTTAAACAAATCCTTGAACAAAATCCGCGGTTGGACCGTGGTTGGTGGTGGGCACAGCTTGGCGGTTATCACATGAACGTTCATAAGTTGCTGGAAAATACCCTGTTGGAGTGCGAGATTTATCTGGGGCATGCTTTGACGTTTGGTGATTCAGAAGTTCGATGGCTGGCTGAACAAAATCTTAAAGGTTGCTACAAAAAGAGGCTCCTCGAAGCAGCCCGATTTTTGTGGATTGCTGGACTCAAGCAGATGCTCGAGGGTCAATGGGATCTAGCTGCTAAAACACTTCAACGGGCTGCCTCCAAAAGCGACGGTTGGGGCTGGGCGATCAACTTTGGTGACATTTGGTTTACCGAATCTGCAGCCCGATTGATTCATGGTGTGCAGCTCAAGTTAGAAGAATTGGCTGGTGATAAAGGACAGAATGGTTCTGCTTCAACATGGATTGCGGAGTCGAAAGAGCTGCTTGATCGCGGCGTTGCCAGGACTGACGAAGCGGATTATTTTGGCTCTGAGGGGCATCCTTGGGCGGTTGAAATCGCTGCAGCAATTGACTCGTTCGAACAATTAGGAAAAGACGAAGGTCAAACGATTCAGTGGCTGCAATCATTTAAGTCAAGAACCGCTTACTGGTGTGCTCAGGTTCTTGGGGGAGCCTATCCGTTCCCACCACCTATTCGCCCCCGAAGCGAAAACGCTGCTGACCTAGTCGAACGCTTGCTCAAACATAACGATTTTTGACGCGTATTTGGTTATCCTTTCCCGTCAAAAAACTCGGCAATGAAAACCATGAGATAGTTCTAAACGCGGTCAAAGCCGCCTAACTAACTGGTCTGCGTTAAATCAAAGTGACCGTTCTATTGTCATCCCTCTTCTTTCCAGGATTCGAGCCAAAGAGTAGAAGAAAAGTTCGACAAACTGGTGGTATTGCTGCTCTCGAGTGGTGCTGTTTGGGAGTTGTTCTTCTGGTTCTCCATCGCTCGTAATATTCGTGGAAATAAGGGGTTCGAAGTAGATATTCCACAAGCTAACGAATTTACCGAGCTCCTTCAAAAATTCACGAAATTTCGTCCGTGGCATCCGACTCAAACAAAAAACCCTCGGCGACAGGCAATGCGTCGCGGAGGGTTTGATTTGAAATGAAATTAGTAAGCTTCCACGGGCTGGGACAATTGGCGAATTTCATTCATCGATGAATCTTTCGTTTTGTCTCTTATCTTCTCATATCTCCAGCTTCGAAACCGGTAAACAGGGTAACCCGCCCAAAAATGGTTTCTTCATAATAACCAGCGTCGGTGGATCCTGAGCCGCCGTCAATTCTAGTTAGCCCGAGTAACGTGGACTGATAAACAAACACTTCGGATTTGCCAGCGTTAAGAACGATATTGGTGCCATTGTCGACTCCGCAGATAAGGACCACGTCGTCGTCTCCATCTTTCCCGTATACGTTAAGGCTACGCATGTTTGCACCGATCGCCGAAAATGAATTGTCTCCGACGCCTAAAGAAACGTCGACGTCACCTTGGATTGTAACGATAGGGTTAAAGTGGGTCAGTTCGTTTACGCCGATATGAACTTCATCAGCACCTCGCGCCAAATCAGCCTTAACATCTCCATATATTTGGGATTCGCTAATGGTTAGATAGTCCGGACCAGGCGTGCCGGTAAAAATAACGTCACCTTCGATTATGGGATAATTGCCTGATGTCCCTTTGATTTCAAGCTCAATACCGCTACGGTTTCTTCCAAAAACCTCAATCGACCCGTGCAGATCCGAACCACGAATACTAAAGACGTCTGGCTTCCAGCTTAAACCTCCACCCATGTCGGCGATAATTCCCGTTACTCCTGAAAATATCTGTTCATGTCTCACGCCATCCCCGCTGGAATACCTAATTCGAGCCCCAGAGGGCAAACAACTTGAAGTGACTTCGAAAGTATCGCGTAAGTTGGTGCCAATAAAAATAACTTCGCCTGAGGGCGTCTGGAAAACGATTTGTGCGGGAACAGAAATCGGTACCAAGACAACAGCAAGAAATGCTGACCAAAACGATGTAAAAAACGACAGTGTGGATTTCATCGAACTCTCCTAATCGGTGTAGACACTTGCTCCAGCAACCATCCGCTGGGCTTTGTTAGGAGATGCCGTAGCTTTGGACAATTGGCCGCAAGATCTTCCTTTTTTGTAAATTTTTGAAAGATCCCAGACATTAAAAGACGGTGGTCAATAAAATCAGGGATCCTTCAAGACGAAAATGCGATGCCTGAATATCCAGATTCCAAAGATCCAACTATTGATTTTGAATCGATAAGTATCTTGATTCCCAGATTTCGGGCAGGAGACCAGGATGCCTTGGAACAGTTGGTGATTCAGGTGCAACAATATCTAAAGTTGATGGCAGCCAACAACATGGACAGAACCCTACAGCAAAAGATAGGCGCTTCGGATGTTGTCCAGAGGACACTCGTGCGTGTGGTTGAGAATTTTGATCAGTTTCGCGGAGGAAGTGGGGGAGAATTCAGGGCCTGGCTCAAAAAAATCGTCTCGAATGAAATCAAGTATCTGCAAAGAGCCTATCGCGCTGAAAAAAGAGATATCAAACGTGAACAGTACTTCGATCAACGCCCTTCTAAACTCGCTCGGCGACCGTCCGGTACCGGCCGACCAGAACCTGACCCCTTCCAGTGAAGCGGTGGCAGCCGAGCAGGTCGAGCGTTTTCACGCTGTGCTATCGGAGCTTCCAGAAGACTATGCCGAAGTGATTCGCTTGCGTTCGATTGAACGCTTGACATTTAAGGAGGTCGCAAAACGCATGGAGCGATCACACGATTCGGTTACCAAGCTTTGGTATCGCGCAATGCTGCAATTCGAGGCAAAACTCAGAGGTTTTAGAGATTTTTTGTAGCCGTGACGGCCAATCTTTGGTGGCCTTGGTTTCTATAATGAGACAGTCGACAATGGCGGTTGCGTTAGTTTACCTTCAGCTGACACTAAAGAATAAGAGAGAGAAAAATAATAGGCTTAGTCTCGTATTGATAAAATTGGACCGTAGGTTCCCTTTCGGCACGGTTCAACTTCCACGCAAGCGAGACTCAAACGTCAAGTCCAGTTCAAAATTGGAGTGCACGGCTGAGCCTAACAATGATAACCAAGATTTCCTGCACTCGACTTCGGCCAGCGAGAATTCGTCCAACGCCTTGGTCACAACGGTTGTTACAGGTCACGCATGGCGGATGAAAACGATAAAGCTCGACAAGAGCGAATGATCGAAATTGCTTGTTCAATGGATCGCGTCGAATCCACCGTTAAAATCAACTTCTCAGTTGATACCGATTTGCAGTCGTATACTGCGAGTGATTGGGAAACGTTCGATGAACAGGAACGGCAGGAACTGGAGCGAATCAAGAACGCTATTTTTTTCTTGAGTCAAATACGCGGCAATATTTCCAATGGCAATAGTGATGCGGTGGACGGTAGCGAGTCCGCCCCAAATGGCGTGGACTCAACTTGTCGCCACGACAATGGACCTCGAGTTACGTCTGCTTGCAGTGATTTTTCGTTTTCAGATTTCCCGATTGAGTTTGGCCGATTTCTTATTGACAGGCTGATTGGAGAAGGTGGCTTTGCAAGAGTTTTTCTTGCCCGAGATCCCGATTTACAACGTGCCGTTGCGTTGAAACTCCTCAAGCCGCAAGTTTTGGCATCTGATGAGGCGCGCGACCGCTTTGAGCGTGAAGCCAGAGCAGCAGCGCGGTTAAGCCATCCCAATATCGTTCCAGTGTTTGAAAGCGGAAGTTTCGGGCGAATCAGCTTCATCGCCAGCGAATACTGCGCGGGACCTACTTTAGATGCCTGGCAGCAAAATCGACACGTTTCCTGGACTGATGCTGCCCACTTGGTGGCAACGTTAGCCGAAGCAGTGCACCACGCACATCAACGCGGCGTTTTGCATCGGGACTTAAAACCTGGCAACGTGTTGTTCGATAGCCATCACGATGAAAATACGCCCGCAAGCGTTCTGGCTAAGTCCCTTCGTATTACCGACTTTGGCTTGGCCAAATTTCGTGATGCAGAAGACTCGATCATAACGATCGAAGGCGCGATTGTTGGAACGCCAGCCTACATGTCTCCTGAGCAAGCCCGCGCCTCTATTGAGATCGGTCCTGCAGCCGATATCTATTCTTTAGGCGTTATTCTTTTCCAACTGGTCTCGGGAAAATTGCCATATCTTGGTGAAAACCATCTGGCAACGCTTCGATTCGTAGAAGAAGCCGTTCCGGTTAAACTGACATCCAGAATTCCTGGGCAAACCATTCCCGGAGACCTCAATGCAATTTGCCAAAAGGCGATGGCGGCTGACGAATCGGAGCGTTATCAAAACTCTTTTGCTCTGGCTGAGGATTTGAATCGGTGCATTGAAGGACTTCCAGTATTGGCCAGAAAAATAGGCATGGTTCGGCGATTGGTCCGTTGGACCCGCCGAAAACCAGTGCTGTCGGTCGCCCTCATTTTTGCATTCATGAGTTTGACCGTTGGATTAGGTATCTCCTACTGGCAATGGCATCGTTCGAATAGAAATTTTCAAGAATCAGTCGTGCAGGCAAATCGTGCTAAAGCACACCTGGAACGCATCAACACATTCGTAGATGGCTTTCTGACAAACCTTCAACTCCGGAATGAACCAACGCTGATTACCGTCGATGAAAGACAGCATCTGGAAGAGATCCTCGAGGTTCAACGTGAGCTGGTGCATGAAGAGACGGCGAACCAAGCAGTCCGCAAGAATCACTTGCGAGCCTATCATCGAATGATTGTCATCCACACGGCACTCGGGGAATATCATCTCGTTCCAGCCATCGCTGAAGAGACTCAACGGTGGCTTGGGCATCCAGAAAGTTGGACGACGGAATTCGAAGTAGATGATGAGGTCATCATTTTAGTCGTTGAGTTAAGTCTAGGCCAAATCGAATCGTTAAACCGCTTAGGAAATACTTCGCGATCCCTTAGATCGGTGGACTGGTTAAAAAAAGTGCTGGTCGAACATCATTCTCTTCTTAACGAGACAGACCGACTCTACTACCGTATGCTGGTTTGTATGTACGATGGCGTGACTTGCCGCGAAAATAATCGGTTGGCAAAATCGGTCGTGGCGTTGGAAGAAGCGGAGAGGTTTGCGTTGCAATTGCTGGCCCGAATGGAAGTAGATTCGCCGACACTTGATTTGAAAATGGTCGTTGGAATTTGTAATTGTTTGTTGAATCAGGCTGGAAACTATCAACGCACTGATCGCAATGACGCAGCCTGCAATACGATCGAGCAGGTATTTTCATTGCTGCAAGGAGCTTTAGAACAGGAACCCAGAAACCTTCGTCTTCGGCATTCGTTGGCGATCGCTCACAACAACTTCGCCAACAACTTAAGCATCCTTCGAGATGCGGAAAGAAAATCACAGGCAAGGCTGACTGCAATCAAATTTTTTGAAGCGTTGACAATCGAAGTTCCCGATAACCCAGTTTATACCGATTCTTTAATCGTCGCGTTGGTCAGGCAGGCTTCTTTTTTGACCGAAACCAACAAGTTGGATATTGCTCTTCAATTCAGTCGTCGGGCCGAAGAACTTGCAAAATCGAAACTGAGTTCAAGTCTTCAGGCAAAGATTCAACTGGTGAATCTGTATAGCCAGCGAAGTAACTTGCTTTCCAAAATGAACCTCACAGAAGAAGCACGGCAAAACGCGCGAAAAGCGTTTGAGTTGGCAAAAAGCTATTTTGCCGAATCACCGGGTTACTGGTTGGGTCAAAAAAGCTTGTTGGAAGCACATGCTGCTTGGTTAAAAGTTCTTATACAAGAAGAACAATCGCTCGAAATTGTTTCCAGCGTTTCTGCATTTAAATCGACATGCAAGAATATCTTACGGCTTCGTCCGGGTGAGAAATTTGAAAAGAATGTTCGGGCGCACCTAGTTTGGGCGATAAGACTTCAGTCAGAGCAACTAGTTGATATGAAAAGATATTCAGAAATTACCACCGTTTTAGGGGAAGTGTTGGCCGTTGAACTCAGTGAAGGTGAGAGGCCATCAAGACGACATATTCAAGCGGCTCAATCCGTCGCGAAAATTCTGAACCAGTGGTCAAAGCAAGTTGAGTCCCTGGGAGCCGATTGGGAAAGTGTTCGGACGTCTGGCGTGGATTGGCTGGAAACTGCGATCGTCGAGAAAGGATACAAAAAAGCTCGCTATCTATCTAACAATCCACTGTGGGAAAGCTTGCGTGGAGACCCAAGAATGATCCAATTGATCAACCGAATCAAGGAAAATAAATAGTAAGAGACTCTTAGAACAGACGCCATACTCGAGAGCGCGAACATAGTTCAACGCGATCACCAATTTATCACCTGTAGTAGCCACTACTTGATCTGACAGACGTCCGAAAATTACACGATCGTGTGTACGAGTTGGTCAAGCATTTTTTGCTTGGCCATTTCTTTTGAATCGTTGAATGTCTGCATTGGTGTTTTTCCGTAACAGTAACGACCGCTGTGCGGTCGTTGTTCGTTGTACAACCTCACATTCCAACGCCCATGTTACTGAATCGAGGGTGCTTTACCGTTGGCATCCGTGGTATCAACTTGAAGTTTCGGTTGAAGGTTCGATGAC
>JBCCSJ010000164.1:0-12451 GCA_039200505.1 Planctomycetota bacterium
ATTTTCCCTGTAAATTGGGGGTCGTAATCTTTAAACGCTTCCTTGTCCCAGGGGTCGTCTGGGATGTCACCGACCATATCTTCCTGCCAAATACGCGACTCCCAAAATTTTTCCGGAGTATCGGCAGCCTTCGGGAATCGACAAGCCATCGACACAATTGCGATCGGTTGGGCAGAATTCGATTCAGCCTTTTCTAGCTGCTGTTTTAATTCTCGGATTTTGAGTAAGGCTTGTTTGTTTGGCGATAATGGTTCAAATGTCTCGCTCACAGATCTATTCAAGCTCCTTCATCAGCTCCGCCAAGGCATCTTCTTCGGAAAGTGCTTGTACAGCGGAACGTAACGTCTGGTTTGTGGTTTGGGTTGGAAGGTTCGAGCCGGGTTTTGCCTGACTAACACGGTTGTTAAAAGATTGGTTCGGCTTGGGTTGCAAAAGCGCTACCAGATAATCTGTCATGTCAGAGATCCGCGGGTAGTCAAATAAAAGCGTCGGGGGAAGTTTGTGATGCATTCCGACTTCGACCTGTAATTGGGACGTCAAAGAGACCATGGCCAAGGAATCCAAACCGGCCTCGATAAACGAATCGCTTTCCTGAGGCAGTTGATCCAAATCGCAAACTTCAGCAACGGCTTCACATAAAAACCGACTCACCACACCTTTTTTTTCAGACTCGTAACTGTTTTCAACCTGGTTCCGCAAAGTAGGCGGTTTTAAATTTGACGGTGTCTCCGACTCTGCTCCGGAATCGGATTGGGAAAGATTGTCGGCCGCCATTTCACGCAGTTTCGTTTTTAGGATTTTACCCGACGCGTTCCTCGGCAACTCTTCTACCAACACGATTCGTCGTGGCAATTTATAGTTGCCCAAGAATTGTTTCGCATACTGTTCGACTAGAGTGATCGCCGAATCAGGGGCATCTTCTGTCAAGACGACATAAGCGATGACTTGTTCACCAAATACTGAGTCTGGCACTCCAATCACAGCAACCTGACGGATGATTGGTGAATCCAACAAAACGCGTTCGACCTCAGCCGGAAAAACCTTCAGACCTCCAACGGTGATCATGTCTTTGACTCGATCGACGATAAACAGGTAGCCATCTTCATCAAGTCTTCCGATATCCCCCGAGTAAAACCAGCCATCTCGAATCGCTTGCTCCGTTTCGTCGGGCCGATTCCAATAACCTAACATCACGTTGGGGCCCTTGATTGCAATCTCACCGAGCTGCCCCACGTTGCAACGATGGCCAGTTTCGACATCGACCACTTTGATTTCAACCGAATCGATTGGTGTCCCAATGGAACCGCTTCGAAATTTTAATCGGTGATTGTAGGTCGCGAAGGGAGATGTTTCCGTCAGGCCATAGCCTTGATGAATTGGGATTCCAAATTTATCAAACCAGGCATCTTCGATCTGATTTGGCAACGTGGCCGCAGCAGAAAAGCAATAATCGACTGTTCCAAGTTCCTCGACGCTGCAACTTTCATGCAGCAGCCCAAACATCATCGGCACGCCATAAAGCTGATTCACTGCATGTTGTTGGATCAGATCTTTTGAGTAGTTTAGATCGAATCTCGATTGCAAAACCAGCTTACCACCAACATTAAGCACACTGTTTAGCAACGCGTTCTGACCAAAACAGTGAAACAGCGGAACCGCCAAAAGCACTGAATCGTCTGGCCGCATGTTGCAGAGATGATTGAATGCATGGACGTTGGATCGGACGTTACCATGAGAAAGTGTGGCCCCTTTAGGGAACCCGGTTGTACCTGAAGTGTAAAGGATTAATGCTGGATCCTCTGGATTTGCATCCCACCATTGATCCGGCTGAAAGTCATTCGCGTTGTCCCATTCTTTTAATCCGTTTGGCAACCCAGAGAATTCATCAACGCCTAGACATTTGGATACGGATTGAGGATTAGGATTTCCGATAACCGATATCGCGTCTTCATTAGCGATAAAGACTTTTGGCTCGCAATCGCTGGCTACAAATTCAACCTCAGACGCAGACAGTCGGGTGCTGATTGAAACCGCGATCCCGCCGATCCTCAACGCAGCGTAATACCAAATCGGAAAGCAGGGAGCATTGGGAAGCATCAACGCCACACGGTCACCCGATTGGACGCCGGCATCCCTTAAAACCAAAGCAGCCAAAGCCGATGCACTGTTCAATTCGCGATAGGACACTTGCTGGTCTTCAAAGACCAGGGCAGTTCGATCAGGAAACAGTTTAGAAGTTATCGTAATGCTTTCGCAAATATTCATAGGTTTGCCCCACAAAACTCGGCAAACTCATGCGAGACCGATCCGACCGATGGAATCAATTTGTCTTTGACGGCAAGATCGTTTGCTACCACGTCCACGTCTTGCTCCAACCACCGATCCACATCGTCGAACAGGTAGGGTCGCTGGTTTTGGCATTCCACATCAAGCAGTTGACAAACCGATTCGTAGAAAGATCTGCAAGTGCCCCGCAGCAATTCGTGCCCACCGAAATGACCCAATTCAGATTTTGCTCTCAGGTCAATCGCTTGAACTGCGAACAGACTTGAAACTGCCAAATATTGGCGAAACATCTTGATGGAGTTCCACGCAAGATTCGCTGCTCCCCAACTCATGCTATTGATGTTCTGATTGAATTGCTCCGCATGAGTTGGAAAGTGCTCGACGATTGGATTACCCATGTAGGTTAGCATTGGCATGATGGAATTGCCACAAATCTGAAGTCCCTTTAATCCCATGTTGTAGGCGTGTTTTGAATTCCCAACGAGTGAAGCGGAAAGTCCTTTATTGAATTCAGGGGCCACCAAACTCGCGATCTGCACATCGAGATGCTTGGCTAACAAACCAATCATGCGACGAAGGTCATCCATCGCAATCCCGATGTACTGGCCCAAAAAATTTCCACTTTGGTAGTATCGTTTTTCAGAATTGTGAATCAAAGGATTATCCGAAATCGAATTCATTTCGGTTTGAATCGTACGTCCAACCCGAGCAATCCCTTCCACAATTGGGGCACAGTATTGTGGGAAACACCGAATTGAGTAGCGATCTTGGACCATTTCTCCGGCAGCATGTTGTCCTGAAACTGGATGAACCAGATCTCGAATGACTTTAGCTGCCCAAGCTTGCCCCGGATGCGGCTTGCAATCGTGAACGAAACTTTGAAATGGATTTAAATCAACTTTCAAAGCAGTCATCAGAATTGCCTGGACAACCATCGACACCGACAACAACTGCTTGGCAGCGATCGTCGCATTAGCTGCAATTGCGCAAGAGAAAGAGGTGCCGTTGATCAACGCCAATCCCTCTTTAGCCTGCAACGGAATTGGCTTAAGTCCAATCTTTTTCAGCGCCTGACTCGAGTTATATTTTTCTGCTCCGATACGAACAGCAACTCTTCCGCCAACGCCAGTCACTGCGCGAGCCAAAGTAGAAAGCGGAATGAGATCTCCGCTGGCTCCGATCGAACCCAATTCCCGAACGATCGGAACCGCACCACTATCGTAGTACCTCAAAATCTGTTCAATAATTTTCGGACGAATGCCGGAGCATCCCTGCATCAAAACGTTGGCTCTTAAAAGCATCGCACTGCGGGTATGAACCGATTCAATCTCAGGTCCAGCACCGGCCGCAAGAAACGTGATCAAATTTTCTTGCAAACTACCCGCTTCAACGCAATCTACCAGCGTGCCCGACATACCGCCAAACCCAGTAGTAACTCCGTAAACTACCTGTTTTGCGTCAAGTGATTCTTCTACCACCCGAACCGACTGCATCATTCGATCGATTACTGGGCTTCCAAGTTTGGTAGCAATCCGGCTACCCTTCTGATTCAAACGTTCTAATTGACTAAGTGTTAAATCACTTCCGTCTAATTCGAATTCGGGAACAACTTGGTTAATTGGATGTTCGTGTTTGAACATGTATAAAATCTAAATCTCGTATTTACGCTGTGCCATGTTGTCACAGTATTTTAAACAGAAACTTGACGCCCGTTGCAATAGTTTTGGCATTCGATGACCTTCTCGACTAAAAACAATCAGAAAAGGACGAATCATCCGAAACGTCTTTGGACGCTAGTTTTTGTCGTTTTCACCGGCATTTGCTCGAGTTGCCAATACTTATCTGAAACCGACCCAGTCGGTAGTGAAGAGAGATCTCCAATCCGTGTCAATGTCGTTCGACCTGAAATTACTGAAAATCCCGTCACTACAATGAGCTATTTTGGCACGATCGAACCAAGATCAAAAACCAGCCTGGGGTTTCCTGTAGGCGGCAAGCTCACCCGGTTACCCCAACAAACTAATTACCAAAGTAATGAAATTCTTGCTGAACTGGATCACACCAATATCCTCGATCAGCGTCAATCCGCTCTGGACCAACTAGATCAAATTCCTGATACGCCCGAACAGTCCGAGCGGCGGTCTCGCCTTCAAGATTCCATTTCTGAATTGGATCGACAGATCGAGCTGCGAAAAATTTCAGCGCCTTTTGATTGTATCATCGAAAAAGTTCAAGGTAGTTTAAACGGGTTCGTTGCGGCCCAGAGACCCTTTATCTCAGTAATCGAAAGAGGGAAACCAGTGGTACGTCTCAAAATCCCGACCCGATTCTCAAAACTTCTCGATTCTTCAGGCTCCTACATATTCGTAATGAATGATCTAGCGATTGAGGGCAAACTGAAAGAGAAATCTCCTGTCGAAACCCTTCCCGGAACCGTTACCCTCGAATTTGAAATTGTGACCGAACTCGATGAGTCTCAATTCGTTTTCGGTCAATCCGTTGAGGCTCGGTTTTCGATTCCGACCGAAAAGCCTGGCTATTGGATTCCTTTGACGGCTGTTCAAGATGCCGGATCGGGGCTCTTTTCGATCCTGTTAGCCAACCCGAATGACGACGTTTATCGTGTTGAAAAACGACTTGTCGATATTGCTGAAACTCGTGAAGATTTTGTATTCGTTATTAGTGATCTGAAAGGACAACTGGTAATCAAAGACGGAACTCACCGCGTCGTCCCCGGACAAAAAGTTCAAATCAATTTACAAGAAAGCAAGACCGGCCTGGCTCCCGTAATTAACCCTGAATGATCAACCAATATCTTTTTAAAAATCGATCTATCAGTTGGTTGATTTTGCTCTCGATTTTAATCGCTGGCATCACCAGCCTGCACGTGTTACCTCGGCTCGAGGATCCGATTCTTAGTCCAAGAGTCGGTGTCATCACCGTAACCAACGTTGGTGCAGATGCATTAGAAATCGAATCCTCAGTCGTGAAACCGATTGAATCGTGGCTTCAAAAAATACCGGAAATTCGCCGACTGCGATCCAACATCAGAACCAACGTCGCCAATATCGTGATCGAACTGGAGGACCAAGTTTCCAAACCAGAAGAGACATGGTCATTGATCGAAACTGAACTGGATTCCAAATTCAACTTCTTACCGGAATCCTGTTCCCGGCCAGAATTAAAGATATTCCCTTTAAAAGCTTACGCCGCCATCGTTGCCCTGGTTCCTTCGTCTGAGAATAGTGTGACCCTTCGCCGAGTTTCGCTTCTGGCGGATGAGTTAAAATCAGAAATTCTAAATCTGGGTGGAACTACTGATGTAGATCTGTTTGGCGATGTTGAGGAAGAGTTTTTGATTCGTGTACTCCCCTCGACGTTGTCGCGAACCGGAATCTCTACTGGATATTTGGCCGAACAGATTCTTTCTCACCGAAAAGTACCTGCCGGCAATCTTGAAACAGACGACACTCGACTGGCTGTGCAAATCGGATCCGCCGGCGATCTGCAGGAACGCGTCAAACAACTACCGATTGAACTACCCGGTCAGCAGGACACGATTCGTTTAGGCGACCTTGCCAAAGTCGCTTTTGAGTTGAAATCGAGTCCTCAAGATTTTGCACTGATAGATAAAAACCGGGCAATCGTGCTTGGCATTCTGATTGAAAACGATGTGCGGATTGATCGCTGGACTGCTCGGTTAGGAGAATCGCTCCAAAAATTTGAGAGCCGTTTTCCGGACGAATATTCAATCCAATCTCTGTTCCTTCAAAATGACCAAGTAAGTCAGCGACTAAATGGCCTGGTCCAAAATCTGCTGATTTCGACTTTGTCCGTCATGCTGATTGTTTTTTTGTTTATGGGATGGCGATGCATGCTGGTCATCGGGCTCATGCTTCCCCTTTCAGCCGCTCTGGTGTTGCTCGGTTTTCGTGCCTTTTCCGTTCCGATCCACCAAATGTCGGTAACTGGACTGATCGTATCGCTTGGATTATTAATCGACAACGCGATCGTAATGACAGAATCGGTGCGTTCTAAAATCTATGCTGGCGATACTCCAAACAAAGCGATGCGAGATTCCGTCCGTCATCTCGGGATGCCGCTGACCGGTTCTACGTTGACCACCGTATTTGCGTTTTTGCCAATTGCGATCATGCCTGGCCCGTCGGGCGAATTTGTTGGTTCGATCGCGGTCACGGTAATCCTCGCAATTACGGCATCGCTTGCGTTGGCATTGACGATTTTACCGTCGATGATTTTTTTGTTTGGTTTAAATTTCAAAAGACGTGGATTTCTGAATTTCGGGATCCAGTCAGGCCTGTTCGGCAAGATCTACTTCGTATCGTTAAAAACGATCTTTCGTTTTCCCATCTTGGGGATTTTGATCGGAATCGTTTTGCCGAGTTTAGGATTGTATTTTTCAGCCCGAATTGACAAACAATTTTTCCCGGCCAACGATCGAGCCCAAATTCAAATCGAGATCGAATTACAAAATTTTAACAATCTTGATGCACTAAAGGAATGTGTCAAACAGGCCGAATCTATCGTCGAGAACACACCTAAAGTGCTCCACCAATACTGGTTTCTTGGTCGAAGTGCTCCCACCTTTTATTACAACGTCGTTCCAAGAAGAATTTCGACTCCGAATTACGCCCAAGCTTTTATTGATTTGAGAGATACCTCAGATCTCGATTTTGCGATCCAACAACTTCAAAGACGACTGGATCAGAAGCTTTGTAATGCAAGAGTAATTGTCCGAAAATTGGAGCAAGGACCACCCTTTGACGCGCCAATCGAGCTTCGCATTTTCGGCAACGATCTCGACCAACTCCAAGAATTGGGACAACAAATGCGATTGGTACTGTCTCAGCACCCAAAAGTAATTCACACTCGATCCGATCTTGGCGATCGCATGCCCCGACTTGACTGGCAACTCGACTTCAGCCTCTTGAAGCGCACTGGAATCACAGAACGAGAAGCTTCAAAATTTCTTTTTACAAACTTGGCAGGAGCTTCGGCAGGGAACGTCTATGTTCACGGCCGCGAAATTCCGGCCCGAGTTGTGATTGATAACCCCCGGGGTGTCGGAATCCAGACACTCATGCAACTGCCGATTCACTCTAGTCGACCATCTGGGATTGGCCGGGAACGGACAGCATTGGACCTTAGTTCCCCTGTAAATCTCCCGGCGAGCTTACCTTTCGGGTCGCTTGGAACCGTCCAGACCTCTTTCGATCAGGGTGCTATCATTCGAGATAACGGGCGAAGAGTCAACGAAGTTAAAGCCTACCTGCAAACCGGGACCCTTCCGTCAGTTGCCCTTTCACAAATCCAATCGGCTTTGAATCAATCTGGATTTAGTCTTCCTGCAGGATATCAATTGGAATTCGGTGGTGAAGATGAAAAAAGGTCTGAGGCGATCTCTACTCTTGTTGCCAACATTTCCGTTATCGTCGCCGGCATGATTTTGGTCCTTGTCGCAGGACTGGGCTCGATACGATCTGCCGTTATCGTTGCTTCGGTCGCCGGTTTAGTAATTGGACTCTGTCCCCTAATCTTATTCAGCCTGGGATATCCGCTCGGATTCATGGCCATCGTGGGAACCATGGGTTTAATTGGGATTGCAATTAATGATTCGATTGTGGTTCTGGCTGCCATTCAGGAAGGTGGTCCGATCCAGTTACGCGGCAATCGAGAAACAGGCCCCAATGTGAAAGACACAAACGATATTGGATTAAGACTCACCGACCGTGGCGAACTTGCAGACGCCATGGCAAAGATCGTTTCAGAGAATACACGGCATATTTTGGCAACAACGCTGACAACCATGATCGGATTTCTACCGCTGGTGATCGATGGGGGTAAATTTTGGCCTCCCCTGGCCATCGTCATTTCACTGGGCGTCGCTGGAGCCACCATTCTTGCACTTTACTTTACGCCTTCGGCTTATCTGATCCTCCACCGGTTTGATGCTTCGGTTTCTGACCTCGTGAATTTGGAATCTCTGCCCGGAGAAGCTAACGCAGATTAATTTGAAATTTGAATCGGAATTAAGACACTGCTCTGAGACTGTTACTACAGTAGGTTCCTTCTGCCGGAAGGAACAACGAGCCTCAAAATGAATTCACAAAACGACTTTGTTTTGCGTGATTTGCAAGGCCGAGATCAGTGCGTGGAGGTCCCGCTTGGCAAGCGGGACGTACTGCTGCAAACATTCTAAAAAAGCGGAAACAGTAGGTTCCTTCTGCCGGAAGGAACATTGAGCTTCAGAATGAATTCACAAAACGACTTTGTTTTGCGTGATTTCCCAGACCGAGATGGGTGCGTGGAGGTCCCGCTCGGCAAGCGGGACGTACTTACTTTCCAAATAGGGAACTACTCGTGACCGCTTTCGCTTTCCGTTTGACGACTACAAAGAAATTCAACCAGATCTCGAATTTCACGATCTGACAATTGATCGATCAGATCCGAGGGCATCGACGAATTACCCTGCTTACGGCCATCAATATCATCTTGTTTAACGAATATCTCTTTTCCATTGGCATCCAATAGAACAAGCATGTCGTCCGATTCGGATTTGACAATTCCTGTATAAACATCGCCGTCGATCGTCATCACTTTGACTTGGGTGTAACCTTCAGCAATGTCTTTGTTAGGATCGACGATCGCTTCGAGCAAATATTCGCGGGTTCGTTTTTTCCCGATGGCTGAAAGATCCGGGCCCACTTTTCCGCCGGTCCCATCGATGCGGTGGCAACGCACGCAGGACACTTCCGTTTTGCCGTAAAAGACGTCCGATCCTTTGGCGATACTTCCGCCAAGTAAAGAGTCTCCGTATTGGAAGCGTTTTTCATTCAGCTGATTCCGCTTTCTAAGGTATTGGGTTGCCATTTGTTTGATTGGTTGATCGGCAATTGATTGGGCCGCTTCAAGTATCTCAATGCGAATCGGCTGGTTGAATTCGCGGTCGTCGGCTAATGATTCGACGAGCTGTTTCAGATACTCAACCGATTCAGGAATGTTCAATTTTGCCAAAACCGGAACAGCCATCTGTTGGGTGTTTTGAGCCCCCGATTCCAAAATGGCTTGAATGAGTCCCAGGGTCTCAAGCTTTTTTTGAGTGGCGATCAAACCAAGCGCCTGACCGGCCAAACGATCGGGCAATTGACTGAACGAGTCGTACAATTGTTCAATCATTTTGTCGCGCTGTTTGATCGAAATATCATCCAACTGGCAGAAACTTCGCAAAGACGCCGCTCGAATTTCATCCTTTTTACTACTATCCCAAATGACTTTTTCAAGCGAATCAGCAATCCCTGAAATGCTCAATTTACCTGCAGCAGCAATCGTTGCATTGGATACAACATTGGTTGAAACACTCAGATCTTCGAAACCCAATTTTAAAGCAGTTTGGGCATCCAGCAGGTTGCGAGCTGTCGAAGCAAGGGGGCGCCAATCATGCAACAGAACATCATTCGGGAGAGGATTTGCCCAATCTGCGAGCACCTCAATGGCATCCACCCGACGCTCAGGCGGAAGCTTGTCATTGCTGGCCAAAGCCGCTAGGGCTTTGGCACTAGCTTGGTCGCCACAACGATTGTTGGCGGCAACAATTCTGCGAATCAAAGGATCATTGCCAATATACGGCGCCATGTCGTCCGCAAGTCGCGCCAACGGTTCCATCCCCGACTCAACCGGCAAATCATAAATTGCTCTGGCTGATTCAAGGACGACTGTCGATGACTCGTCCTTCAGCAAATCAACCAATAATTTCTCAGCCACGTTCAGATGTCCGAAACGATTATCTTTGCCAAGCTGCAGGGTTTTTCGCAGCGCGACGACCAACGCCAAACGAACGCTTTCGTTTGCGTGATGTGCTAGTTTTGCGATCTCGCCCGTATCGGGCGAATTGTGTCGAACGTAAATCCCTTTCAAGGCCATGATGGCTCCATGTCGCAGCATTGGATCCTCATCGCGATTTTCAACAAGACACTGAACGATTGCTGGAAGAGAGCGATTATCTCCGACTTGTTCCAATGCCATCGCTGCGGCAAAACGGACCCGAAGATTTGCATGCCCCAAAAGTGAATTTAATCTCCCGGCAGCAACATTAGCGGACCGAGCTAAATGGGTCCCAGCAATCGCGACTTGATCATCTTCGGATGCCAAAATTTCCGCAACGAATTCGCTTGAAAAGGGGGAACCATATCGAGCGAGTTGTTCCAATCCCCACGTTGCATGGACTCGTGAGACCGTTGAAAGTTCTTCGTCGGTGGCCACCTGTTTTAAAACTTCGATTGCTTGCCGGGCCACTAATTCGAATTGGGCTTCCTGACGAATCCTTTGGTCGATATGTCCAAGATAACCCTCTAAGTCTTGCAGCGATGTCTTTGTAAATCCAGACTTCAACAAAAACTCAACTTGCTTGACCAAATCAGTTTCGCTGTACTGCTTGTCCTGAAATGTGTAGATCCGCCCTTTGTTGACGCCGTTCCATCCAAAAATCCAATCGGACACATACAGTTTCCCGTCCGAAGCGAAATCAATGTCGGTTGCCAACAAATTCCAAATAGGTTGCTCCTCGTCGGTCAACTTCCAAAACGCCCCCGAAGGCTGAGTTCGAAAACTACGGATACCACTCCGAGAAGCATCGCCACGAAAGTCACATAAAAAGAATCGGTTCCTAAAGTCTTCACCGAACCCGGTACCTGGGTAATACTCCAAACCAGAAGGCCCGTCAGAAAAATTAGCAATCGGAGGAATAATGTAAGCTGGAGATTCAGCGTGCCATGGATGCCAAATTTTTTCATTGTTAAACGGTCCCCGATCCTGCATGTACTGGTAGTACATTCTCCATCCAGAATCGCCTCCGTAAACCAGTTCGGTCAGCCTTGCCTTGTCTCCACTATCGGAATTATTGTCGACCGTAAAAAGATTGCCGTAATCATCGAATGCCAGTTCTTGAGGGTTTCGCAAACCAGTGCAAAATACTTCAAGCTTCGATCCGTCTAATTCACAACGAAATACTGCTCCCGACGATGGGTCCTTCACATCCGGCGAAATGTTGTAGCCTCGATCTCCAATCGAAAAATAAAGTCTGCCGTCCGGCCCAACAATCAGTCCGTGTAAATCATGCCCGCGGAATGCAAATCGAACGCCGTACCCAGTATGCAGCGACTCCCTCTCGTCCGCCACGCCATCATTGTCTCTGTCTCGAAGGGCAAATAGATCAGGAATGCACGTGTAATAAACTCGATCTCTGTAAGATAAAACTCCCGCCCCGGTTCCCATTTCAAGCCGATTGTACCGATCCGAGAAAACAGTTTCCTTGTCCGCCTTGCCGTCACCATCTTGGTCCAGTAACAGACGAATTCGATCGTCATTCTGCGTGTAACTGGTTTCGGCGTCCGGAACGTATTTTTTGATGTAGTCTATTCGATCTTGGACCGTTTGAGCCGACAACTCTTCGCTCATCCAATAGCCATGACGCCGGTTATCTTCGACACCTTTTTCTTGCCGAAAAGTTTCACAAACAAACATTCGCCCCTGATAATCTCGGTGTATTGCAACGATGTTGGCGACGTCCGGTTCAGCCGCAAAGAGCCGACATTCCAAGCCATCCTGCACTTTGAAATTTTTGATGGCAGCCTGGCCTTCGCCGCTGGCCCGTTCAATCATGGGCTTATTAGGAGCTGGAGTCCCGTCTTGTCCAAACGCAAATCCAACCGTCAAAAGGGCAAACCAAAGACAGAATACAAGTGACCTGAGCATGAGATCCTTTTTCCTGATTCGGAATACGAATCGAATCTTTTGAAGTTTAAATGTGCCTCGACACGAGAACAGGCGTCTTCGACGTGCAAACCATAGGGCTGGCCAAATGGTGTACCGACTCCCCCCGAATTACTCCCAAGGGGAACACTAGCTCCCGTTCAGCTACGTTAAAGGCTATTAATATCTATCCACATTATGCCACGCGGAATCAACATAAGCAGTAGCAAACACCAGACTCACTTTTGTTTCCAGGAAAATAACCGAGGAGGTTTGCGTCAAAAACGTGCATTGCCGACGTTACGCGGTTGGGTTGCCGGACTTAAAAAGACGGTCCAACTTACAGCCGTAGCGTCTATTTTTGCTCCGAAGCACTTGTCCATTCGACTTGGATCTA
>JBCCSJ010000165.1:0-12376 GCA_039200505.1 Planctomycetota bacterium
CCGAGAAACTGGCTGGAATACTCATTGAGAAATCCAATCAAAAATTTGTGATTGGTATCGGCGTTAATGTCAATCAGAAAGCCATTCCTGAGACCGATGCTAGTTCTTTTTCAGCCTCCAGCGTCTATATGAAATCCGGGAATGAATTGGATCAGCAATCGCTTATGATTCAAATTGTCCAGCGCTTGATGCATTGCCAGAACGACTCCAGCCGATCAGCAGAAAGCAACAGTCGACTTTTGAACGCTATCCAGCGAAGGCTACTCTTTTTAGATCGGCAAGTTGAAATTGGGTTTTCCGATGGGACTTCAACGTTAGGCGTATTCAAAGGCGTCAATCGGCAGGGTGCAGCAGTTTTGGAAACTTCCAAAGGCTTGCAGGAAATTTTTAGCGGGACATTGCGATCGTCGCCATCATAGAGCAACGATTTGTAAAACGTTACAACAAGCTTTTACAAAGTGACCAAAGTTTCGAAGTTGCATGCTTTCCGATTTCATATTTCATTTTGCAACTTCATCAAGAATGCAAAAACTGACTAAAGTTTCATTCGCCATTGTGCCAGTGCCGCTTCCGAGACAGATTTTACGATATCAAGTTTGTTACAAGAGTACAAATCCGCGAAACTAAAACCACCAATTTCAAGCAAATGGTATTCACGATCCGCCGTTTGGCAAATATCAATGATCCAAACAGGATCAGGCAAGTATTCTTGGGAAGCAACGACTTCTGCCAAACTTTTCGCGTCCTCGTCCACACTCGGTTTGGATTCAAATTTCCCGTTCTCGCAATACAAACATCCCGCAACGATATCTCGACTGGCTGCAACAAAACGCCACTCTCGTGTCACGGTTTTGGGAGAACTGACGACAACGAGGGAACGAATCGGAAATTCGTAAAATCCCATATATTCAAGGTCGGAATCGAAAGTTTCAAACGAAACGGGTTGTCCTGTAAAGAGTTTTAAAGGCGAATCAGGTCGAACAAAAATCCGACCAGCACGCCCGAATTTATCAAACAACAGTTGCTTCTGGCGTTTGAGATCGCCGAACGGCAACATCATGTAGTCCTGATTTAACCAATACTGCCCAAAGTAATTAACGTAATTCGAACAAAAGTAGTTTTCGATGGTCGCGAACGCGCCAGGCCGCCATCGCTGTTCGATATGGATTTTACTGACAAGTGCAATATCGCCATGTGATACAACACAATGATCGGGTGGAAATGTCTGTTTGTAAGAGCAGCCAGCATCTTCCCAACGAAAAGGAGGACTGGGAGCCTGAATCAGTTTACAAGTGTGGCCAAGTGTTTGGATCGCTGCGACAAGTTCATCCCGATAGTGCGGGAACATATCGCCATCAATTAACCAACCTACGTTCATGATCCCGATTCATTTAAGCCAATGTGTCAATGGGAAACCCAATCGTCGCTTTGAATTAATTTCCAGCCTCAATCGCACTAAATACGTCGAATTCTCAATTGACTTGCAGTTTCCCTCTTTTTGCGACTCAACACCTAAAAACCGCTTATTCGCCAAAGGAATAGCCTGATTTAGACGTTCGATTTCGATTGCAACCTAACAAACAGGAAGCCAAATGAATCCACTTTTACCAACTATCCCTTGCGAAATCATGCCTACCAAATTTCTGGGCTGCAAAGGAACTGAGATGAAAAACCTCGGCAATCTTCCAGTTGCACTCCAACCACATCCATTAAGAATAGATTTAGTAAAATCATTTTAGATAGCTTAATGAGATAATACAATTTTTGGCTACTACGAATACTACGAACTACTACGAACAAATTTAATTAAAGATGAAGCTATCATCACCGATACCGATTAGTCATTGCAATTTGTGCCGAAATTGAATTTCGCCATCCGCAGTACCGTAAGTCGATCCGTTTGAAGCATCGGTGTGTGGTGGTGTAAACCAAGCAATTGATCCAGTTGTGAACAATATTTGGAGTATGCTGTCCTGCCTACAGAATCGTAGGACAGCCAACCTGTCACTGAAGATCACCAAACTCGATTTCACCCCGAATCACGGGTAAATCACATTTCGATCTGCCAGGATCAAATTGTAGTCTGAGCTCGATGGCATGACTCTTTACACTCACTTCAAAAGGGTCTAACGGGGTAGCGGTAAAACTTTTAAACTGGATATCATTGGACTTGAGCTATCGGGATCGTGCTGTCGATTCCCATTTGAATCACCAGAAATAAAGGGACTACGATGCCGCTATTCGAAATTGAAACCGACGCACATATCATCATCACGTGGGCCGATAATGAGGATGCCGCGACTGATGTTGCCAACGATTGTTACCCGGCCGAAAGCATTGTGCGATTGACCAAAAGGCCTCGAAATAGCTGGGTCATTTCGAAAGGTGTACTTGGAATTACCAGTAATGATGATCCGTGCAGCACTGCCAGAGACTGCCTTTCTAAAGCATCGGGCGACAAAGTACACGCCATCCGACTTTACATGCAAGAAACTGGCACTGATTTAGAAAAGGCTCAAAAAGCTATCGAATCCAACATGGTAATGGGCTGGTAAATTCCATAGCGGTTTTGGCTCAACCTTGCATTTGATGACGAAGAGTCCTTCCCCTTCTTCCATGCCGTCCGGGCAACTAACGGACTTTCATACAGTCAAAATGTTATGTGTGAAAGAAAAACCGGATTCAATCTGAATGCGATGGGGGTCTCTAGGGACTTTTGCAACTAAAATCAGGGAGTTGTCGCTCGTTGAATCCAGCCTTTTCCAGTCGACGCTGTGTCCGATTTATCCAACAAACGGGATGAGGCAGGTGTCAACGAACGGCGACTCAAAAAAAAACGCAAATGCTTGCCAAGCTTTTTTAAAATTCACCGAATGCTAAATTCTGCCAAGTGAAAAAACCAATCCGATCCTTGGACCTTTGCGTCTCACTAAAGGTGGTTCAAAATTTAATTTGAGGTACCCTATGATGGGTGCCCATACCGATGCACGCTATTGCAGTCCTATTCAACCGGCCAAGTCATTGAATCAAAATCAGGCGAGTCTTCCGTTGTCACCCGCGTCAGATCCAATCAAAAAACATAATGAACAGGCAACTACCCTGATTCATTTGAAAGACATCATCAAATCTTACGGGACGATGAAAGCACTTGACGGAGTGAATCTTACAATCCGGTCGGGTGTAACGGGGCTGCTCGGGCCAAATGGTGCGGGGAAATCGACTTTGATCAAACTCCTTTTGGGTTTGGTAAAATTGACCTCGGGGGAGGGCACCATCCTGGGAAAAAGGATGGGGATTGATGGTCGCAAAATTCGAAATCAATTTGGTTACATGCCTGAAGACGACTGTTACATCCCAGGAATGTCAGGGGTCGAAGTCGTTCAATTTTCCGCCTGTCTTTCTGGTCTTCCGCGAGTGGAAGCGTTGCGAAGGGCACACGAAATACTTGACTTTTGCGGCATGAAGCAGGAACGCTATCGAGAAATCGATAATTTTTCGACCGGCATGCGTCAAAAAATAAAATTCGCGGCCGCTATTGTTCACGATCCTGATTTTTTGATCTTGGACGAACCCACGTCCGGTTTGGATCCCGAAGAACGAGAGGCGTTATTGAGCCGGATCAAGTTGTTGGCTTCCGAAGTTGGTAAATCGGTATTGATTTCAACTCATATTTTGCCCGATGTCCAAGCGATTTGCGATGACGTTGTGATCATTTCAAAAGGGCAAGTTGTTCTTAGTGATACGTTGGCTAATCTGAACCGTACTGATTCACCTTCGTTTAGTGTTGGCGTGCTAGGGAACTCCGATGATTTTCAATCCGCACTCAAACGGATTCCGCTCCCTGTCCGAGCAGAACAAGATGGAAGTATCGTCGTTGAAAGCGATCGAGAAGATCTGGAAAAACTGATTTGGGAAACGGCAAAGTCAACCGGAATCAAAATTCAGTCTTTGACGCCTGCCCGAAACTCATTGGAAGAAATTTTTATGAAAACCGTTCGAGAGGCCAAGCATGCCAGTCCATGATGTTGGTTACCGCTCCTGGAAGGGCCTCAAAACGCCTCAGCTTTCAAGGTGGGGAATCATCGCTTCGACAGGTATTCGTCTGGCAGCCAAATCGCGTTGGGTCCGAAGAATTTTGTTCGTTGCCTGGTTACCGGTGATGTACTGGGGAGCTGGATTCTTTTTCATCGAACAGGCTTTGGAAGCTGATACCAATGTAATTCGCGAAGCATTGCCCGAAGAGATTCAAAAGCTTCCGCTCAATGCAGACATGAACGCGATTAAAAATACGAATCGCCGATTACTTCGAAGACAGCTTCGCAATCGTTTTGCCATGTTTCCGCACGCCGATGATCTGGCAGATGCGTTGGAATCCGAGGATACCGGGGTGATTCGAAATTCGATTTGGCGATGGTTATTGATGGTGTTTTTTCGATACCCTCAAGCGATCTTAATCCTGTTTTTGGTAGGGACCGTTGCTCCGGGTTTAATTTCTCGCGATATGAGGTCCAGGGCGTTTCTGCTTTATTTTTCCAGGCCGATCGGAAAACTCGAATATATCATCGGAAAACTTGCGATCCCCGGCTCTTTTATTATTGCCGTGACAACTCTGCCAGCGCTGGCACTTTATTTATTTGCCATCATGATGTCGCCCAGTATTTCGGTTCTGTTCAATACTTGGGAAATACCGCTTAGGATTTTGGCAGCAACCGTGGTACTTGTTTTACCGACTGCGTCCATTGCATTGATGCTATCTTCGTTGACGCAGGAAAGCCGATTTGCCAATTTCGCCTGGTTCGCGATTTGGGCACTCGGCCATGGAGCTTGGATGGCGGTTGTCGTTTCCACAGCGATCCGGGTCAATGAACCTCCCTTCCATCCTTCAGTGATGAACGACCCTTTGGTCGTCAACTGGTCGGTATTGTCGATCTACAATTGCCTTGGCGACGTACAAGAGTGGATTTTTGGATTCGAAAAACTAGAAGACGTCTGGCAGGGAACTTTGGTTTTATCGCTTGTTACGACAGCCTCTTTATTTATTCTTTATCGACGTGTTTCGGCACCTATTCGAGTCTAGGAGCCAATGATGATTGAACTGGAACAGGTCACCAAGCTTTACAAAACTGTGATCGGGGTCAACGAGATTACGCTTAGTCTCGGCGAAGGGACCTATGGACTGCTGGGTCCCAACGGCTCGGGAAAAACGACTCTTATCAATCTTATTCTGGGCCAACTTCAACCAACGTTAGGTTCGGTAAAGCTGTTTGGGCTCAACCCTTGGCGAAAAAGTAAACTCTTGCGGCAAGTCGGTCTTTGTCCCGCCATGGAAGTCACTTATCCAAGGGTGACGGGACTGGATTGGGTCACTTATATGACGCAGATGCACGGTTTTTCGTTTTCAACGGCGGAAAAGATGGCCAAAGAGGCACTCGAAAAAGTGAGCCTTACTTATGCGATGAATCGTCCAATGCGAAATTATTCGTTGGGTATGCGACAGCGGGCCAAAATTGCTCAGGCGATTTCGCACGACCCCAAACTGCTGATTCTCGATGAACCGTTTAATGGACTTGATCCTGTCGGCCGATTTGAGATGACTGAGTTTTTAAAAGGTTGGGCAATTGGTGGCAAAAGTCTCATCCTCGCCAGTCACATCCTCCACGAAGTGGAAGCGGTGAATCCATCGTTTTTGTTAATTTCTGGCGGTCGTCTGCTCGCTTCGGGTTCACCTACCGAAGTCCGACAGATCTTGGCAGATTCGCCGTATACCCTACATATTCAATGCTCCGAAGCCAAGAAATTAGTCAGCATTCTGATTGAACAATGCGATATCGAATCAGTCAAGTTTTCCAGCGACACCAAGTTTGAAATCGCTACTCGGAAAGCATCCGAAATTTTCGACATCCTTCCTACGTTGATCGAATCTCATGGCTTATCCGTTTCGGAAATCAGTTCTACCGACGATTCACTAAAAACTCTGTTTTCTACCTTGATGAAAATGCACCGTGGTGAAATGAATCGAGGGATAGGTGTATGAAAAGTTTAATCAATAGCATTTTCGCGACCTGCGGTTTTGAGCTTCGACGATCGATGACGTTTCAGAGAACTGCGGTTTCAATTGTCTTGTCACTTTTCCCACCGACCATGCTTGGGTTGTTAATTTTTGGATCCATCGTTGCCAGATCTCGCATGGGAGAAGCGGAGGCAGCAACCTTTGGTCCAGGAGTCCAAGAAATCAGCAAAGTGTTGACGATCTTGATGGTTGCTTTGATCACTTTGCTTTCCTTGTTGCTATGGGCGACCCCCAATGTCAGTTCCGAACTAGAAGGAAAAAGCTGGAGCTTTCTGGCAAGTCGACCGGGCGGTCGGATTTCCGTTTTCTTGGGCAAATACCTGGCATCGTTTTTGATCACTTTTTTCATTGCCACCATTGCTTATTCTATCTGCGTTTTACTCTGCAGTCGGCTTCTGGGTCTCTATCAACCTGAACGACTATGGTTTTCGATGGCGGGAATCTATTTTTTGGCAAGTGCGGTTTATGCGGCAGTCTTTTCGTTGATTGGAACCATTTTTATCAAACGAGCGTTGGTTTTTGCTGCCGGCTACGTCATTGGATCCGAAATTATTCTGGCGTCCTTGCCCGGCGCCCTGATTAATAAATTTACGATCCGGTTCCACTTGCAAGAACTTGGGATTCAATGGATCGGTTGGTTTCTTCCCGGAAGCACGGAAGCTGAATTCCGCGATGTTTTTGGGCCTAGTTGGCCTCCCTGGATTCATGTCGGGATTTTGTTCACGATTGCCAGCTTGGCACTGGCAATCGGATCATGGGTTATCGTAAGCCGAGAATACGTGATTTCTGACGAAGCATGATACTCGGCTAAAATGGATTACTGAATGATTTCATCGCGATCCCATGAGGCGAGATTTGAAATTCAATCGATCCGTATTCGTGAGTCGAAATGACTCGTCCCGGTTCAACCAATTGATCCCATTCTACCTTCTTCGATTTTCTTCCACGTGAAATTACTACCCAATCGGGAGTGCTCCAGCCCATAAATTGATCGGGGCGACTACCTGAACTTCCGTGATGGGGCGCCATCACGATATCACAATCAACGTGGGGCATCGCAAGCAACCGGTCCAAACCAGGCCCTTCCAGATCGCCCGGCAACAAAAGCTTTCTATCCAAATATTCGATCAAAACGACGAGACTTCTGACATTATCCGAATCCACTTCGGCATAAGTTGGATGAGAATATAGAATCGACATTTTTGCTTCACCGGTGTTAGGAAGACAATCGTTCATGCCGACTTCGACGACTTTGATTTGTTTATTCCTAATGACTTCCCAAAGCGGATCGAGTTCTTTTCCGGGGTGGTTTCGCATCGCTTTAGAAACGAAAATCTGACCGATTGAGAACTGTTCGATAAGCCGTGGCAACGCGTTAAAGTGATCGACATCGGCGTGCGAAATGATAATGGAATCGATGTGTTCGATCCCTTCAGACCAAAGAACGCCGGCAACTTTGCTGGCTCCTACTCGCGGTGATCCCAAAGTTCCCGCATCGTAGAGAACCACTTGACCATTGGGCAACTGAATCAATGCCGATGTTCCATGGCCTACGTCAACAAACCGACACTGCAAAGTGCCCGACGAAGATTTCGAATGTTCGGCATAAAAAGCTGGAAACCACCAACCCAAGGTACACCATGCGAGGAATAGTCCGCATAAAACGGCTCCCTTTTGTCGAGTTGGTCCGTAGATACCGAACACGACAACTCCTGCGTAAAACAAACCCACAGAAATTGCAGAAGGACCAGCTGACCAAAAATGCCCTCCGGGAATAGCGGCTCCCAAACAGATAATCCCTTCCATCAATTGCAGACTCAGGTCGCAGACCATGCCCGCCAAAATGCCCAGTGATTCTGAGAACCAGCCCAAAACGACCAATGCCAATCCACTGCACAGTGCAATTGCGATCGGTAGTAACAGAATGGGATTGATCACCAATGCAATGGGTGAAATCACATGAAAATGATAGACGACTAAAGGCATTGCGACCAACCAGATTGCAGCACTTGCTAACGTCGCGTTTCTTAATTTTCGGCCCCATTGCCAAATCGCTTTGACACAAAAACCGCGAGTCGAATCGATCAGACGATCCACCGGATCTTGCGATGGCGGAACGAAGATCCAGTTTTTGCAAAATATCAAAGTTGCGACGGCCAAAAATGAAAGCTGGGTCCCGATCGCAAAAATTTCTGATGGATTGATCAACAGCACAACGAGCCCAGCCAGTGCCAACTGGTTGAACGTAAAACTCTTTCGCCCCATCAAACGGCCCAGACAAAACACAGTAATTAGGATAGCCGCCCGAGTTACCGGTGAACGAAATTCAACCAGCCAAGCATACCCCAGCACAAACATCATCGTGAGCGCGAGGCAAACAACCCTGCCCGCTAAACGCAAACGAAACAAAATGAAAAAGATGCTTGCCAAGATTCCAACATGCAGGCCAGAAATTGCCAACAAGTGGGAAGTTCCAGTTAGTAAAAACGCATCTCGTCGTTCCCAATCGATTTGTTCTCGATTCCCCAGCAAAATTGCCGAAACCAAGGGAGCTTGTTGAGAAGAGACAAATTTTGAAATTAAAATTTCCAATCGTCCGCGCAATTTTCCAGGATGGAACCGGCTGAGATCGAAAATGGATTGGGGACTTTTCTGAGTAAGCGGCACAACAGCATCCATGGATGTGGCATGGACACTGGCAAACTGGGATCGTGAGCGAAAAAAATTCAATCGGTCAAATTCGCCCGGATTGGTCGGTCGAGTGACTGGAAAGACTTCACCAGCAACCTGAATCCAATCTCCCACTTCCAGATTCGTCGCCCTTTGATGGATTTTTAGATCGGTCGCTCCGGATGTAAGACGCCAGTTTTGACCATCACGAATTGCATCCAATCGGACGCGATAAATCGTCGTAAAAGCCAGTTCGCCGGACTGGAAGCGATCTTGCGTTTCAATCAGTTTCGGTTCGGAAACTATCGTCGCTCGAATGCAGCAAGGTGCCGGTTCACTTGGAATATATCTCGCAAAGTCGTTGGCCCCCACCCAGTGCCAACGCGCGTGACTCCAAGCCGCCCCGAGTGCGAACACCTGCACTAACAGACAGATCGAAAGCAACACCAAGCGCTGACTTGAACCGAGCCAGTCCAAAGAGTACCGAATCAGCCACCAAATCCCAATTGCCAGAATCAGAACAGGTGCCACGATTAAGAAATCCAAACCAAACCATCGGTTCATCACAATTCCGAAGGCAAAGGCCAGTACCAGAATGACAACTGGCTGATAGTTGGCTCGGTCTTCGGGAGCGGGGAATTCCCAGAGGTTGGACATTGAACGGAGTTACTCAAGAAATAGCGACAAGTTACTCTCAATTTATTCGATTCCATTCGGTTGAGAATCAGGGGAAGACTGCTTTTAGGTCGATCGCCGTTTCCTTCCCCAGATACTTGCAGGCACTTGGCGATAGCACGCCAGAAAAACAACGGCATTTCCACAGGAAACGGAATCAAATTCCCAATGATCGACGAGTTGAAACGTGAGGCAGAAATATGCAAAACGAAGTTAACAAGTGCCCATCACAATCGGATGCCGTTCATTTGGGAACTTGAGAGGCGACAATCTCTCCTCCTGGTTCCGATAGTCATCTTCCGGTCATCTTCCGATAACTCGGTTCGCAAATGGACGAATCGGTTCACCGATCAACCTGACAAGTAAGTGCTACTTCGGTTTCACCCGTCGCGTTTGATTTCTACAAATCTCATCCATTGCCTGATGAAGTTCATCAAAACGATAAGGTTTGGCAAGAAACACATCGGGCCAAAACTGGGCATTGGGGTGTTCGTCCAAATTCATAATGTAGCCACTGCAGAGAATCGAAGGGTGATTCCATCCCTCTGCTCGAATCCGATTCAGCAATTCCAGGCCATTGATTTCCGGCATCGAGAAATCGAGTATCAGGCAATCGATCTCTTCGTAATGTTGCTGCATTTTCGCGATCGCATCCAGCGGTGAATCGGTCGCTATTACCTTAATCCCGGTAGCTTCTAACAACAACTTGACCGCATCAAGTACGTTCAATTCGTCGTCTACCAATAAAACCGTTTCCGCCGAAATGGCAGGCAGTTCCGATTCAGTCGAAACTTGATCTTGACTTTCCGACGGGACCGGGCGGGTCGGAAAGATCATCCGAATGCAGGTACCTTTTGGCTGATGGTGTCGAAACTCAAAAACTCCTTGATGATCCAGCAATATCCTTTTGGCAATCGTCATGCCGAAACCATGCCCGTCCGACTTGGTAGTAAAGTGCGGCACCGAGATTTTTTCAAGAACTTCGTCCGCAATTCCAGGTCCATTATCGACGACCTCAATCGCAAAATAATTTAAGTCAGACCGGTAGTCACCGATAACCAATCTTGCATCATTTTGTAATTTTGGAGAGTTGACCAGCCTAACTCGAACAAATCCATCGCTGGCATCGTCTACCGCGTCGGTTGCATTTTTGATGACATTCATCAAAAGCTGTTGCAGTTGAAGTTGATCACCAAACAACCAGATTGGTTGGCTACCCAATTCGATCTTGAAATTGACTCCCCGGGCAACCGCGTTGAGGAATGGTTTCATGGATCGGATGACCTGCGTCAGTTCAAAGTCTTCGAATTGTTGTTCAGTAGATTCGCTTTTCCCCGAATAGACCATCAACTGTTCGGCCACTTTGGACGCTTGCATGGCGGCGTTTCGAACCTCGGTTGCGGTTTCGGAAACTCCCCGTTTTTGATCGGATATCAGAGTTTCCGCGTACGACACGATTACGGCGAGATAATTTTTAAAATCGTGGGCAACCGCTCCAGCGATCATCCCCAAGCCTTCCATTTTCTGGGTGTGGGACAAACGCCGCTCAATATAGGCCTGATCCATTTCGGCTTTGACCCGGGCTGTAATCTCAAATCCGACCCCTACGATCAAACAGACTTTGCCATTCGCGTCGAGCACCGGTTCAAAACGGAATTCATGAAAGTCATCAGTCGCGATCGAAGTTACTAGCGAAGACGTTTCGCCCAACTTGGCTTGATTGACCGCCTGAACCAATTCTGGATGATCCGAGAACACTTCATCATGGCGACGCCCCACAAGCTCATCCTGCCCCAAACCTAACAATTTCAAACCCCGCCCTCTGGATTGTAAGTAGACTGCTTCGGAAGACAGGACACAAAGGATCAGCGGGGCATGGTCAAGGATGGCGTTGAGTTTTGCCTCCATTTTAAGACTGTGTTCGTTTGCGGTTTCGACCGCCTTCCGATTCAGTTGGGCTTCCTGCAGCGATCGGGTCCGCTCTTCCACCAATTGTTCTCGTTCTTCGTGAGCCATCCGAAATGCTGTTAGATTGCGGTCGACGCAGAAGCGTAAAATGATACCAAACGCTGGAATGAAAATAAGCAAGAAGCGAATTTCAAGATACGTCAATTGTCGTCCTGCCATCCAGGCGACTGCAAACGACGAAACCAGCAAGACAACCTTGAACGTCCAGAAAATGGTACTGTTCCAGATCATGATTCCGCCCGATGCGACCAGAATCGGCAAGACGCCAATCAAATCGTTTTGATCAAACGCAACAAACGAGTTGATCGCTGCAGCATACGCGGGGACCAGCACCCCTAAACAGTAACAATCCAAATGACGAAATGTCTTCACGTATTTAAAAATGCGATCCAGAACGAAATACCAGATGGCCAAGGCAATCAATACCGGGGCTTCAACCGATACCCTTGATTCGGGGCCGCCTACAACCAGGACAATCGACACACAAACCAGCAGCGGCCAAGACACGCGTGATACCATTGCTGCGGCACGATATTGAAAACTTGCAAGCACAGAGGATTGAGAAATTTCGTCAAGCGGCTCATTGTTCATGGAAGACTAAAACGAAATCGTGATTAGGATGCACCGTTTGAACTGTGGATCTAGCCACTGGTTCAAACCCAAATCAGCCTGTTTTTCAATAAGCCAAGGCTTTGCCGACAACTTATTCTTCCAGCTATTTTGCAAACCGCCATCCGCAAAATAGTGAAAACAAGAGTTTAATCCCTAGGTGAAATCGAAACGATCATATTTAGACCGTTCGTCGTTATTGGCTTTACAAATCACCTCAGGAATAGTCCCGAAACAATCTCCGCATTTTGATATTGTTTGAGATCAGTTATTCTTTGTGAAAGCACAATTTTTTGAGGATTTGCCATGGATGGCTACACAGCAGAAATCGAATCTCGGATGGTCGCGTTTTTTAACACACTTGGTGAAAAAGATCGGCGTCGA
>JBCCSJ010000166.1:0-12234 GCA_039200505.1 Planctomycetota bacterium
AAGTCTCAAGCATCTGAGCTTCAGCAGTGGCATACTTGGCGAAACCTGCAACCGTCGTTTCCGAGTCATAAGAAGCGCAGTCAAAGTGCAGTCCGAGGTGATGCCCCAGATCGAGGATTTCGCGGACCAGCTTCGTGCCCTGTTCCGAAAACAAATTGTAATGTTCGGTCCTCACCAAGAAAAAATAGGTCGACTGGATCTGAAATTCCGCTTCGACGAGTGCCATATCACGCGCCATACCAAGATCAAAATCGATATCATGACGCATCAAACAGAGTGGACGTTGTGACTTTGTCAAATCCAATTCAATTGCATCCGGAAATGCAGAAAATGCGTAACCTTTGGCGAGCAGCTTTTCGATCAAGTTGCGATACCCATCAAAGGTAAATGGATAATCTGATGACATTGAATTTATTGAAAAGTTGAAAATAAAAAACGTCGACGAGCGATTAAAATCATAAGATCCAAGGAGAAGACAATCAACTCAGGATCAGCCCTCCCGTAAATTTAGAACACTCGCTGGTTACATCGTTGGGTTTGAATAAGTTCAAACTGATCCAGCCTACACAACACACAATTAATAGGTTGGTCTTAACTGTGGTATCATCGGCCGAATAGCCACCGTACTAAAACAAAAAGCAATTCCTCGCCTTCGCACTACGGTTTTAAGAATCGGAAGCGAGTTTCCAATGATTGGCGAAGCTCATCCCACGGATTGCGGCCAATTGTTTTGAATCTTGTCGGGCTTTCAAGAAAAGGCACCGAGGCATACGGGCCGATACCCCAACAGCTCATTGTGCGAGCCAGGGCTCTGTTGAAATATAATCCAATCGCATTATTTTCATTACGAGGCGGCTGGGCTGTATAATTTCAATGAGAAAGCTATCAGGCGGACAAGATTCACGGGGTTCATATTGGAAAGACTTCATCAAGTCCTTTTTATCGTCTCCGTTTTGGCATTAAGCTGGTTTGCAATGATGGCCATCCATGAGTTAGGACATATCGCGGGAGCAATTGCTACCGGTGGCACAGTTCAGAAAGTTGTCTTGCATCCATTGACCATTTCGCGGACTGATGTTTCGCCCAACCCCAGTCCCCTGGTCGTCGTTTGGCTGGGCCCCATCATTGGCTCAGTTTTACCGATCATAATTTGTGGACTGATTCCTAAACGATTTCCATTGGTACGCAATACCGCTATTTTCTTTGCCGGATTTTGCTTAGTTGCAAACGGTGCCTACATTGCGATAGGTTCGTTCGAACAGATCGGGGATTGCGGCGTTATGTTACGAGCAGGTTCCCCTCAATGGACTTTGATTCTGTTTGGGGCTTTCACAATACCGATTGGAATTCTCCTGTGGCACCGGCTCGGTTCCGTTCAAGAATTCCTCAGCGATTCCAATCGGGTCGATCCTGGATTCACCTACACAGTTCTTGGTGCATTAATCGTTACGGTGGGGTTGGAATTTCTGATTTCTCAAAAATAACGCAGAATTTCAGGCCCAAATGAAGCCATTTTTAAAGGACCTTTTTTAAGGAAAATCGGACTGAAAAGAATTTCTTGAGTCCCTCGTGACCAATCGAGTCACGAGAAGATCGAAGAATAAGGCATACCCGGACGGAAAGGTCAAAGCAAATTCGCTGAACCCGGTTCCAAACGGAAAGTCCGGCATCCAACACGCAGGAAGCCTTTTTTTCAAGGAGCAGAAATGTTAGTTCTTAGTCGGAAGCAAAATCAAAGTATTGTTATTGATGGTCAAATTGAAATCGAAATCCTGAAAACCAAAGGGAACACAGTTCGGCTAGGAATTAGAGCCCCTCAGCATGTAAAAGTGTTACGCGGTGAAATATCCCCCTTTCCATTGCCGTCAGAAACGAAAACAGCGGAGCTCGAGGTTCAGATTGATGAGGAAAACTTGGCTAATCGCTCCCTCGATAACAGCCGGCTAATTGCCAGAGCAGTTTGACGATTACGATTACAATCGGCATCAATGATTGCAAAACCCGTCACGTCACCGATGACTAATTGGGAGAGAATTGATTTTCGTCAGGGATTCGGATGGTTGATCGAATTGGTTTACAATGGGTTTGGAATGTCTGAATCCATTTGGAACCCAAGTCATGCGAATGATTGACAAACTCGCCACTCTTTTTTTCATCATATTGTTTTCGCAAAATTGTTCTGGCCAAGATCGAATTACGGGCTCCCAATTCGCAACCCGTAGCGAAGTGATTGCCCAAAATGGAATGGCGGCAACAAGCCAACCCCTGGCCACGCAAATTGCCATCGACATCCTGAAACAGGGAGGCTCAGCCGTTGACGCCGCGATTGCGGCAAACGCCGCTCTAGGGTTGATGGAACCGACGGGCAACGGAATGGGAGGCGATCTGTTCGCGATCTTTTGGTCCAATGCTGACCAAAAACTTTATGGACTCAACGCCAGCGGGCGGTCGCCGAAGGGACTAAGTTACGAGCAGTTAAAAAAAGAACTGGGACGTCGCAAAACGATTCCAGCTTTGGGCCCTTTACCGGTGTCTGTGCCTGGATGCGTCGACGGATGGTTTGAGCTTCACGGGAAGTTTGGTCGACTGTCTATGTCTGAAATCTTGGAACCCGCTATCCAATATGCTGATAACGGTTTTCCGGTTTCTGAATTGATTGCCTATTATTGGCAACGAAGTGCACCTTTGTTGCGACGGTATCCAGGTTTTTCGGAAACTTTCTTGGTCGATGGAAAGGCCCCCGTTAAAGGTCAGATATTTAAGAACCCGAAACTTGCCAACACATTACGAACTTTAGCCGCCGATGGCCGCGACGCTTTTTATCGCGGCCCTATCGCTGAATCCATTGATGCGTATATGAAAAAGCATGGCGGTTATTTACGACTGGAAGATCTTGCCAGTCATCAATCGGAATGGGTCGAACCCGTTTCCGTCGATTACCGTGGATATCAAGTATGGGAACTACCACCCAACGGACAGGGAATCGCAGCACTCCAGATCCTTGGAATAATGGAAGGATTTGATGTTAAGGGAATGGGATTTGGAAGTGCCGAATACATTCATCACTTTACCGAAGCTAAAAAACTTGCGTTTGAGGATCGGGCCAAGTTTTATGCAGACACGGATTTCGCCGATGTGCCGGTCGACCGTCTAATTTCAAAAGAATACGCTGAGCAACGCCGCAAATTAATTAATCCCAATCGAGCTGCTCGTCGGTATAGCGCAGGGCCCATCGAGGGCGATACGATTTACCTGACTGTTGCCGACAAAGATCGAAACATCGTTTCCCTTATTCAAAGCAATTACCGAGGCATGGGATCGGGGATGTGTCCTGACGGGCTAGGATTCTGTCTGCAGGATCGAGGCGAACTTTTTGATATGACGCCGGGACGCCCCAATTCTTACGAACCTGGGAAACGCCCTTTCCATACGATCATCCCCGCATTTGTGACCAAAGATGGAAGACCGTTTTTAAGTTTTGGCGTCATGGGCGGAGCTACCCAACCTCAAGGTCATGCTCAAATTGTCATCAACATGATTGACTTTGGAATGAACGTTCAAGAAGCTGGAGATGCTCCCCGAATACTCCATAGCGGTTCATCTCAACCAACAGGCGAAATCATGAACGATGGTGGAAAGCTGACGTTGGAAACGGGATTTGAATACAACGTCATTCGACAGCTTATGAGAAAAGGGCATTCGGTTGGCTACAACATTGGGTCTTATGGCGGCTATCAGGGGATCCTTTACGACGCCGTGAATGATGTATTCTTGGGAGCATCGGAATCAAGAAAAGATGGTCAGGCGGCCGGATATTGATGGTGATACAACTAAACGGCGTCAATCGCCCGAAAAATTGATTCTAGGATTTGCTCTGACGACCGGCGGTCAACCGAGCGATGGATGGCATCAACAGGCAAAGACACGTTATCTGTCCGACAATATTCGCCTGAGAAATCAATGCCGACGGTCCCTACATCGAATCTAACCTCCCAATTCAAATCGGTTACTGAGCCAAGAAGGACCTTAGGTATTTGGCTCAAATGATCTTTTGCACCGGGCGAAAGACTGGCCCACGAAGATTCCCACAGGAACCCACTAGCCAGCAAAACGGCATCGCATTCTCGATTGGCAAGTAATCGCTCAGTTGAATATTCCAAGCCAAAGCTTTCGGGGAAACCACGCGCAAAACAGATGCCGGCTTGAAAACCGCTGCCCCAAGCCAAGACATTTTCCGCACTGAGTCCGTTTTGATCCTGCCGAATTTTGAAGGAGACAAAACGGGTCGTGTCATTTAATTTCCGCACCATTCGCGCTAACGTATCGTCCAGTACATCGAATGCTGCGTCTGTGCCTGCCGGAGTGGATTGCACCATCGTTCCGTAATTGGCAGATTGAATAAAACTGGCAAGTTCCTGGAATGTTTCGGCTGGCACTCCAGTCTGACTGACCACTGAATTCAGGTCACACGAGATATTTTCGAGGATCAATCGTAAAACAGTCGCGAATGTTACGGCTTGGTCGATCGGGACACGGATAATTTGATTCGCGACTTCGCAATCGCGTTGTTGATCTGTAATTACGACGAACTTCCGATCGACGGATATCCGATGAAGCCGATTCAATAGCGTTCGCAGGTCAAAATCGGGATACCAAAAAATCAGCAAATCCGATCGATTGACCACCTCTCCCAGCGTCGCGGTAACTTTACCGACTTTGGCCAGCGTAAATTGGTGGCCGCGTCCTTTATTGGTAATCGAAGTATCCAGAAAACACCCCAATCCTTCGGCCAGTTTCCACGCCCACTGCTGGGCCTGAGTGGTCATCGCATCGAGACCGGTAATCAAAGGGGATTTGGCAGCTTGAAGAAGTTTGGTGGTAGCCGAAACTGCGGACGCATGATCGACCTCTTTTCCATCGACCCAACAGCTTTCGGTGCAAGGCGGGATCTGGAAAAACTGGCGGACTTGTCGACACCCGACATCCTTAAGGTCAGGTTGCCCGTTGGCGTCTAGCGGGATACCGTCACAGAGTAGAGTACAAGCTGGGCAAACCAGCGTCTCTTCTATTTTCGGTGATTCACTCAACTTCAATTCCTGTCAAAAGTTGTTCCGGGAGTTCCAATCGGGATGACTCCAGAGAGGCGACCGGGAATGAGCAATAGTCTACGGCAAAGTAGGCACTTGGCCGATGGTTTCCGCTTAGACCGCACCCGCCAAATGGTAATTTACCACTGGCCCCGGTGGTTTGCCGGTTCCAATTGACAATTCCGGCTCGGATTTGATGGATAAAGTCGCGATAGAGTTCTTCGTTATCACTTAACAAACCCGCTGAAAGTCCATAAGCCGTCCGATTGGCTTCGTGGATTGCAGACTGAAAATCGGGAACACGAATCACACTTAAAAGAGGCCCAAACAATTCCTCGTCTTGCCATGGAACATTCGTCATGTCCATCAGCCCTGGAGAAACCAGAGCGTCGCATTGACGATGCGATTTGATTTTTACCGACGGTTGGCCGCCGACGTTCATCATTTCTTCTTGAGTCTTAAGAATTCGGCGTCCCATTTCTTGAGAAATAACTGTCCCCATGAAAGGTTGTGGATCGTCGTCAAAGAATCCAATTCGAATCTTTCCAATCAAATCGATGAGTACATCAAGGAACTCTTTTGATTCCTGGTTATCGATCAAAATCAGTCGTCTCGCACAGGTGCATCGCTGTCCTGCGGTAAAATAGGCCGACAAAATCGTATGGTAGGCCGCCGCTACTGGGTCGTCGATCTCGCTGACAATCAACGGATTATTTCCACCCATCTCTAGAGCCAGAATTTTTTGCGGAAAGGGTGAAAGTGATTGGTGAATCGCAACACCAGCCTTGCTGGATCCAGTAAAAAACAGACCATCGAGTTCGGGGTGGAGAGTCAGGCTTTCACCGACCGTTCGACCACCCTGGATGAGGTTGATCACCCCGGGAGGCAACCCCACTTCCGTCCATTTTCGAACCATCCAGGCACCCACGGCGGGAGTCAGTTCGCTTGGCTTAAAGACAACCGTATTGCCCGTAATCAAGGCAGGAACGATATGACCGTTGGCCAAGTGGGCTGGGAAGTTGAAAGGCCCTAGCACACCACAAACTCCATGCGGTTTGTAACGCGTGACCGCATTCATTCCACCCACTTCAAACGAAGTTGTATCGCGACGTTCCCGAAAGGCGGCGATTGAAAGGTCAACCTTGGCGGCCACCGCGCTTGCCTCGGTTCGCGATTCCCACAACGGCTTACCGGTTTCTTGAGCGATCAACGTGGCCAGATCTTCCGAATCCTCACGAACAAGATCTCGAAATTTTTTGACAAACTCGATTCGCGTTTCCACCTTGAAATCCCACCAAGCACCAAAGGCCTGTCGGGCTGAAAGAAACGCTCGATCGACTTGGGCTTGAGTGGCTTCCTTTCCTGACCAAACAATCGAATTATCAACGGGGCACAACGATAAAAAATCATCGCCGAGCCCTGGTTCCCATTTTCCCTGAATCCATAGCTGATCGTTATCCATGTTGTCTATCCGAAAGATTTCCTTCCCAGTGCGTGTATTTCATGCACCAGATTTTATCTGCGCCGAACATTGATTGTGAGCGAATCTGTCCGATAAACGACGCAACTGAACACTCATTGCTGCGATGCCGATGCCGTTTGGCTCGGTTTCAATTCAACAGACCGACATGCGTCTCCTTCTTTGAGTTTTAGTCGGAGTGCAGTGACTTGGTCGATCGTTACATCGTTCCCGGAAATTTCAATTTCCCCGAGACAAGTTCGAAAATTGAGTCGCGCATTGGAAATAAGCTGCCGCTGTCCGCCTTCGACTGAAGGAACAATCTTGGCAACTTTGCCCGGTTTGCTTTCGCGAACCGCTCGAATCTGGCCCAGTTCGCAGTGCATGGTAGGGCCGCCGTCAAAGATGTCTACTTTGTTTCGAAATTGAAACCCTTCTTTTTCCAGCACGGTCAACGCCGGGCGAGTGTTGTCGTGCACGTGCCCGATCACTTTCCGCGCCGGTTCGGGTAGCAGTGGAATATAGATTGGATGCTTTGGCATCAAGTCGGCGATAAATTTCTTGGACTGGCTGGTAAGAGTTTCGGCTTTGGGGAATTCAATCTGAAAAAAGTGGGCACCCAATGCCGACCAAAGGGGTGAGTTGCCGTCTTTCTCAACGATCCCCCGCATCTCGGCGACGATTTCCGATTCGAACCGTTCTTTAAATTCTGCGATGAATAAAAATCTGGATAAACTGAGTAAACGTCCGTGACCGTTTCCCCAATAATCCGGGGCCAAAAACAGGCTACCAATTTCCGACGGTCCGTTGTGTTCTTCGCGGAGGTGCAACACATTGATAGATTTGCTGACCGGAGGATCCAGATCGTCCGACTTGTGAATGGATTCCTTGATTTCATAGGAATACATTGGTTCAAATCCGCCGATTTTGGAATAGATGGAACAGGTTCCCACAATTTTTCCGTTATGCAAATCTTCCATCACGAACACGTAGGGTTGGCCATCCGGTTTGGAAGTTTTCTGACTGAATGCAAACAGCGACTTTTCGATTCGCCTCGACAATTCGTCCTTGGAAATTTTCAATGTTGTGAGTCCATACTCCGACTTCTGGATCAACTCAAAAAGAGGATCCAGATCCGACTCCCGAACTCGGCGTACAATGAGCATCGCGTTTCAAAATGTTAAATTGATGCGTCTTTCATTTCGACGACCACCGACTCAATGATCTGACAGGCAAGGTCAATATGCGAATCTTTCACGCAACCCAGCGGCATAAGAAACCGGATTCGACTTGGACCGCCACCGGCCATGAACGACATTAAACCGAGATCAAACATTCGCTTGACCATTTCGTTGGCAATTTCTGCGGAGCCATCAAACGGAGTGAAGGCGACCATTCCGCCAAGACCATGAGGCCCTTGAACTGATCCCGGATGTCTTTCATTGATTGCCCGCAGTCCGTCTGCAAAATGGCGGTGCAATCGCATATTTTTTCCATCAGCGCCGAAATTGCCCTGTTCAATCAGGCCCGAAACGATCGCGTGGGCGGCATACATTGCCCAGGTGCTTCCGGTAAACGTCTGGCTGATGAGTCCCGGCTTGGGTTTGTACTCTTCCGTAAACAACGTGGCACAAACCTGTGAAATTTTTCCGATGGTTACCAGGTCGACATCGTGGTCAAGTTCGAAATGTTGGAACGCGTAAGGTTTGGTTGTCCGACAAAAGGATTGGACTTCATCGGCTATGACGGCGATATGATTTTCTTTGGCAACTTGAATCAACGCTTTGAAAAAATCTTTGCTGCCGGGGTAGTAACCGCCCTCTCCCTGAATCAACTCCATCCATAAAACGGCGTATTTCCCGGGGTGACGTTGAACATGATTTTGAAAACATCGTACCGCGGCTTGGGTACTTTCTTCAGGAGCTGAAGCGTCGTAAAACGGGATGTAATCAACATCAATGGTGTCAGGTAAGCCGACGCGATATTTTGCTTTGTCGGTCACTTGAGCAAGTGACATCGTTCGGCCGGCGAAACAGTGATTAAACGCAATCACTCGGTTGGCCGGCTGATTTTTTTGAAAAGCAATTTTGAGTGAATTCTCGTTGGCCATCGCGCCACTGGTGGTCAAAAAGCAGTGCTTCAGGTCGGCCCCTCCTTCGCAGGCGATGTCGACCAGTAGCCTAGAAATATCGCGGCTGTTGGTGTTGGCTTGAAGGTTTCCTTGCATCACCGTGTCACTGATCGCTGCATCGATTCCCGCTTCGACTAGCAACGGATGACTATGCCCGTAGCCGTGAACTCCGATCCCGGTAATCAAATCAAGTTTGACACTTCCATCGGCCAATTCTACGAACGGTCCGTTCCCGATTCCGCTGCCTAAATAGGGGAAGAAGATGCTGTTGCCGCGCAACTGGCCATATTCGTCGATCAATTGCTGATAGCTATCGGCTAATTCAGGATTGGGAGGTCGTACCGAAACCAGTTCTTTTTGATGATCGGCGACCGCTCCCAAAATTAATTTCCTGGCTTCCTGAAGCCGAGGATCTTGCCGAAGTTTGTCTGCTGCTAGTGTCATGATGTTCTCGAAAGAAGTTTCTTTTCGATGCTGATCTTAGTGATTCTAAGAGTATTCAAGAAGAGAATTCTGTCGAATTGATTTCGGGGCTTTGGTTCACAACCTGAACAAATTCACGTCTTCGATCTATCCGACAGGCGAAAGCCGACTCGACTGGCTAATTTTCGGCCGCATAAGTAAGCAAAATCAGGGCGGCCAACTTGGAACTGGTGACCAAGCTGTCAGGAATCAGGTATTCACGATCGCTATGAATGTTTCCACCTTTGGGACCCAGTGTATCGATGTTGGGCAAACCGGCGGCTGAGAATTTGTTCCCATCGCAAGCTCCCCCCGTTCCTCGCCAACCAACCGGTTGGCCGAGGGCACGGCCACAGGATTCAATCCGCCGCTGCAAATCTTCAACGTCCGGGCCCATTGGTTTCGGAGGTGATGAAAAACTGCCGTGCATTTCGATCTGAATTCCATCTTGTTGATTGTGTTTCCGAATCAATCGCTCAAATACCTCTTCGACACGATGTTGTTGTTCAGGCGTGCGAACACGGCAGTTGACTCGTCCAATCGCCAGGTCCGGAACCACGTTCAAAGCCGTTCCTCCCGAGATCATGCCTGCATTGAATGTTACGTCAGGGTCAGTATTAAGGCAATCGATTTCGTCAATCAGCCTGGCGAGTGCGACAATTGCGTTGCGGCCATTTTCAAATTCACGGCCAGCATGGGCGGCTTTTCCACGCACCACAAAGGTAAAATTTCCAGATCCCTTACGCCATGAAACCAACGTTCCGTCTGGCAAAGATGGTTCAAACAGCAAACCCACATCACAGCGTTGAGCTATCTCCGTCATGACATCAACGCTACCGGGCGAACCAATTTCTTCATCGGCATTGATCAATACTTCCCAGCCGATTTTTCCTGCGAAAGGGCTTGATTCAAGTGACTTCAAAGCGTGAATGAGAACCACCAAGCCACCTTTGGCATCGGCAACCCCGGGACCATTGATGTGACCATTATCCAAGCGTTGGCATTGCTGGAACGAATGGTCCGGCGGATAAACCGTATCCATGTGAATACAAAGCAAGACCTTGAATTCTGCTTCAGGATATTTAATCACGTGGATCATCGAACCCAAATTTCGCTCGATCAGCATGCCACTATCGTCAACAGCGGTCATGGGTTTAGATTCACGAACCTGAATTTCCCCCTCCAACTCTTCTAACTGAGGCAACAAAATATTTGCAACGTCACTTAGACCATCAGTATTGAAGGTCCCCGAATTTTGGTTGCATAACTCAAGGACAAGTTTCAGCATTTCATCCGATTGTTTGTCCAGCGGAGATAAGTACGACAACAAATCATTTGGATCGGGACGCGACATTTCGTTTTTTGCGGGGGAGGTCAAAATAGGGCTCGACAGTTATCCGCCAAATAGACTGGCGTTTATGTTCGCTCGACACGATGACGGATTTTGAATCTGGGGTAAAGCAGACTGCTTCGCCTTGCCTTTGAATTGGAAGGGGAATACTGACAGGTTTCCAACTAGCCAGCACCTGTTTCCATGACTCGCCATCGTGACGTTGATACAAATCACCCGTCAGATAATTGCGAATCAATAGCTTGTTTTGATCAGGTGAAAAAGCCATGCCGGTGACGTTCCGGACGGGAAAACTTCCCACTCGTTCGGCAGTGACGACTGGTTTTTTAGGATCAAAACGAATCGGTACACGATAAACACCGGGAGCCGTTTTTTGGCTGGAACTGAAATAGACTTTTTCTACCAACCAAACTGATTGAGTGATGTCGTCCACCGCGATCGCTTCGCAGTTTTTGGAACCGTCAGGGTATCGAAACGTAATTTGACCGGTGCGTAATGTAGTTTTGATCGGATCGGTAAGTTCCCGATAGGAATCTTCAACGCCAGACTCCAAACGCTCCAATCTGGGTTCCTTAAAGTAGTAAAGAATGTATTCACCACATTTTTCCAGATTGTCACCGACGTCGCCCACCATGATGTAACCAACGCCGTCCATTTCGAAACGCGTCATGGCTTCCCAGTCCCGATTGTTTGCGTTTTCGAGTTGAACTTGAGCAAGCACTTTGCCGCTAGTGTGCAGCAGGTAAACATCGGCGGAGTGACCTGAGTCGTTGTGAGTCCAAAAACAATCCTCGTAGCGATAGGACCAGGCTAAACCGCTGCTTTCGGAAATCAGATCCGAATCCATTTTGCCCAACGATTTTAATTGCGGATTACCATTTTCCTGTTCCTGATCCGATGGCAATTCGGGAAGAACCAAGACGGCAGACAGCACCAGATGCACGACTAAAACCAGACTGGCGATCAGGCAAACGGGAACAAACAATCTCTTTTTAGGGGAAGGCATTACAATGAATTCCAGAATCGGCTGGCATTTTGCCGATCGTTTCGCATGATGTCGAAAATCAGCTTTCAAGTTGAGTTCGCCGTGAAGGGCGAAATCTTACTATAACCATTTCACGAAACTTCCAATCTGTCAAATTCGATGAAACAGGATGCACTGGCGATTTGGAAGTCTGGCGTAGCCGCTGTCAACGGGCGAGATCTGGTCCGCAATGCCATCAAAACTAACGAGCGGACGTTTTCGATCCTTCACCACCGATTTTTGCTGGAAAACTTAAATCAAGTCACGGTGATTGGGTTTGGAAAGGCAAGTGCTGCCATGGGCTTGGGGCTCGAAGACGCTTTTTGCCCCGTTTGGGACAGAATGGAATGGGACCGCCTGAAATGGAAAAGCCGAATCCACGTCCCCGATCATCAAGCGATCCACGATTCGAAACTCAACATCGTTGGATGTCGGCCACCGGGGAAAAACCTACCCACCCAACACGTTCTCGATTCCACTGAAAAATTGATCCAGTTGATTGGGGAAACAGGTGCTCAGGATTTGATCATTTGCTTGATTTCGGGAGGCGGTTCGGCACTCCTTGAACTTCCAGATCCTCCGCTCACTTTGGATGACCTACGCCGGACAACTCAATGGCTCAGCCAGTCAGGTGCGTCGATTGAAGAATTGAACACTGTTCGAAGGTCAATCAGCCAAGTGAAGGCAGGTCGGCTTTTGAGCTACTCATCGGCGACTTGG
>JBCCSJ010000167.1:0-12202 GCA_039200505.1 Planctomycetota bacterium
AAGCAGAAGCCAACCCGTGAGTTCTCAACCTGTCATTCGTTTGGGCACCCGTGCCAGCCAATTGGCCATGTGGCAAAGCAATTGGGTCAAGGCTCAACTGGAAGGGCTTGGAGTTTCCGTCAAATTGATTCCAATTCGAACCGAAGGAGATACCAACCGAGCTTCGCTCAAACAGATTGGAGGGCAGGGGGTGTTTACCAAGCGGCTTCAAGACGCGTTGCTGGAAAACGAAATTGATTTGGCCGTTCACAGCCTCAAAGATTTGCCCACTCAAGATCATCCCGGACTCAAAATTGCCGCCATTCCTGAACGAGAATCCACTGCCGACGCACTTATCAGCCCGGAATATTCTGATCTAGCCAGCCTACCTGACCAAGCAACCGTTGGCACCGGTAGTGTTCGTCGAGCAGCCCAACTGTTGCACGTTCGACCCGACCTTAACATGGTCGACATCCGAGGTAATGTAGATACTCGACTCAAGAAATTAAACAACGACAACCTGGATGCGATCGTATTAGCTTGCGCGGGATTGTATCGCTTGAGTCTGCAAGATGCCATTTCTCAAGAATTTACGCCTGATATTGTAATGCCCGCAGTAGGGCAGGGGGCTCTGGGACTCGAAATTCGCTCTGACGACGAACATTCATTACAATGGGTTGAACATCTTAATCATCCAGACAGTTTTCAAAGAGCCATTTCCGAACGATCCATGCTGGCTCGACTGTTTGCCGGTTGTTTGGCACCGGTTGGATGTTGTACCCAATTCGAAAATGGCCAACTAATCATCGAAGGTGTGGTTTTAAGCCCCGATGGCAAAACCAGAATTTATGCCAAAGCAGCAAAGGATCCACAACACTATCGCGAATTGGGGATCGAAGTCGCCGAAAAGCTTTTGGCAAGCGGAGCCGAACCGATTTTACAACGACTTTGAATGGACATTTCAATAGCGTTATAAGGTTTCCATTGTTTGGCTGGGACTGTTTACGACTTGAGGTCGGATATCGAACTCATTGCAATCTGCAATAAAGTGCGATTGGCTAGGTACGTGAGATTCGCGAATTCATTGGCGTGAGGCTTCACCGGAAGGATCTGATTCCACGCCCCAATCCGGATCAAAATGTGACCAAAATTAGGTCCGAATTTGGTTCGGCTGTCTGGTTTCGCGTGTTTTCAATTTGTTCGCGACAAGGGATCTTGAATCCGGAAAAGAGTTGCTAGTCGAAAATGCTACCTGACCTATAATTCCGATGCGAAAAATTTGCGGGAAAAGACTCTTATTGCCGGGGCGAACATGTCAACACTTGAAAATCAAGAGTATCAAAAACTGGCCGAACAGAACGACGTGGATCTCGCAGCAGTCGTTCCGATGGACGCCGAAACCAGACTGGAAAAATTAGAGTCCATTCTTGCGGATGAAACCGTACCTTACCCCATTCCCAAATCGCAAAGGGAAAAGTACTTGGCTGCTGCGGCAACCGGCACGCCGTTTTCGGTTGGAGATTTTAGCAATGAATCCGTCGATTTAGGTCAGTACGCGAACCATCAGGTCTATGATAAATACACGTTCGAGGAACATCTGAGTTGGGCAATCTTGGTTTCCCAACAACAAAAAACCAAACGCCGGTTTGCCTGTCGAGAATACCTGGCTGGTGAAGAGTTATTCGAAATTGGGGGATCGGTTGTCCCCGATTATTACATTTTGAATGCTCGCATTTACCAACAGACGCAATGGCAACTGGCTACGGTCAGCGAAATCATCCCTGCCGAACTATTTTTTACCTGCCATAGTAAGCGGTTTTTTCCAGTCACTACTTTCATGCGACCCTTGGGTACTGATTATCTGGAAGAACCTGACATCGGCCATGATGTAGCAGGCCATGTAGCCACGTTTACAATTCCGTCCGTCGCCAATGTAATGAAATTTCACGGAGAAGCACGGAATCTGATCTATGCCGAACGTGATCAAAAAATCAACAATGCAACTTGTCCCGATGAAGTCAAAGCTTTCCAGATCGAAGCGGACGAATTGCTTAAATACGCCGGACGAATCTACTGGTTTACGGTCGAATTTGGTTTGGTCATGCAAGGGAACGACGTCAAAGACTTTGGCGCGGGCATCCTATCTTCACCAGGCGAGACGCTTTACAGTATCCAAAGCAAAAATTCCAATCGAATCTTGATCGACCCATCAGACGACGCAGATCTATTGCGGTTGGCGAACACCGACTATCTGATAAGCGAGTTTCAGAAAACTTATTTTGTATCCAAAAGCTTCGAACTGCTCGAATCACTGACCCCTGAAAGAATTCTGGATGCAAGCAAAAAGGCAATGGCTTTGCCAGATTATACGTGGCGGGAAATTTTGCCGGGGGACCATGTGATTGATGTAGGTACAGTGGCAATGTCTGTCAACGAAAAATATTATCGGTTGATGGCCGACCAGCCCCTCGACGAATGTCTACACCGAACGGCGATCAAGAACCTTGAAATGTTTCAGAACGGATTTGATCCATCGCTGCTATCCCAATTTCGAGTCTCACCGCCTGCAGTGCCTGAAGAAATATTGCAGTGGTTTCGAACCATCCGTCAATAACTCCAAGCCAGTTGTTATTTTGCGATCGTCGATGCCGCTTACTGCAACGAATCGTTATCCGACTGTTTGCAGTCCTGCGGCAATACCGTTGATTGACTGAAGCAATGCTTCTCTAATTGATTCGGCATCTGGGCCTTCGGGATCGGATCGAAGTCTTCTCAACAATTCTACTTGAATATAATTCAGTGGATCAACGTACGGATTCCTGACCCGGATACTGTGTTGCAGCCACGGTTCAGTATGAAGCAATTCTTCGCCGCCAGTGATTCGCAAAATCAAATCTCGGCTCAATTGAAACTCGGATGTAATGTCCTCGAAAATCGCTGGGCCGTTATCACCAGCCAATTCTGCGTAGAGCTTCGAAATGGACATATCGGCTCGCCCCATTCCGAGATGAACGTTGTACATTAGGCTTCGGAAAAAAGGCCACTGTTGATACATTTCCTGCAATTGGGCCATCCTTTGCTCTTCATCGCCACCGGCCAACCAATGACTCACACCGGTGCCAATGCCGTACCAACTTGGAACATCCGTTCGGGATTGCGTCCAGGCAAAAACCCATGGAATGGCTCTCAAATCATCCAGCGTCCGAGTCGCCCGCCGATGGGCCGGCCGAGAACCGATGTTCAATTTGCCGATCTGATCAATTGGAGAAGCAGTTTGAAAGTAATCGATGAAATCATCCCGTTCGACAAGCTTTCGGTACTTGCCATAAGCCGCGTCGCTAAGTTGTTCCATCACTTCACACCAGGAATCGTAATTCTGAAATTTGGGTCGGGTGCCTGTCGAACAAAGCACTGCGTGAATCAACTGTTGCAAGTGCCGATGAGCAATTTCTGGTTCGCTGTAGCGGGAACTTACGACTTCTCCTTGTTCGGTGATTCGAATTCGCCCGCGAACTGATTCAGGCGGTTGTGCTAAAATCGCACGATTGGTTGGTCCTCCACCGCGCCCTAAAGATCCACCTCGCCCGTGAAAAAGCGTCATGAGGATGTCGCGTTCTGAACAGACTTTGGCAAGCCGACGTTGAGCCGTAAACAACTTCCAATTGGCTTGCAGAAACCCACCGTCTTTGTTGCTGTCGCTATAGCCAATCATGATCTGCTGTTGATTGTTTCGAATAGCAAGGTGTTTGGCATAAACCGGGTTGGCAAATAAATTAGCCATAATTTCGGAGGCAGCATGCAAGTCATCTACGGTTTCAAACAGGGGCACGATGTCAATTTTCCCGAACAATTCCGCGTCTTGAGCCAGTAATAAGACTTCTAGCAAATTACTGACGCCTTCGGTCATGCTAATGATGTAGGTATTGATCGATGCTTCACCGAATCGTTTTTTCGAGTCACGGATCAATCGAAATAGACTTAACAGATCGTTGGTAGAATCAGAGAATCCGTATCCTCCTTCGAATTTCAATCCGCCCGTCCAACTCCGAGGGCTTTCAAGTTCAACAGTCAAAGTATCGATCTTTTCCTGTTCGGAAAGTTCGATGTAATTTTTCGTCGTCTGATTGAAATCAAAAATCTCTGCGCAGGCAGAACGGTGATGCCTCGCGTGTTGACGAATGTCCAGGGTCGCCATGTAAAAACCAAAAACTTCTGCGGCTCGAATTAGGCGTTCCAACTTGCCCCGTGCCAATCTCTCTCCTTTATTTTTGACCAAGCTTTCACGAATGAGATGAAGGTCATCAATAAATTCCTGGGAATCGGAATAGGATCTCAGGCTTGGGTCCTGAGTCCATACTTTTTTATTGTCATCCCGACTGGCCCGAAGTCGTCGATACATCATGACTAGCTTCTGTCGATAAGGTTCCTGTCGAAACCGATCGATCACTTCAAACTCGGATTCAGGGACAAGTTTTTTATCTGATTCAATACTCGCCAGAAAACGATGGCTAAACTTGGCTCGAGTTTTGGATGGAGAAAGCAGTTCGTAAATCGCCATCACAGATCGACAGTAAAATTTCAACACCAATTCTCGGTGCTCTTGCAAAGCTTCCCGAGTCACTTCAAGAGTTACAAAAGGATTACCATCGCGATCACCACCGATCCAAGACCCGTATTTTAAAAAAGGTGGGATCTCAAATTTGAAATCGGGAAACACTTTGGCAAGCCCGTTTTCAAGTTCGTCGTACACCTGGGGAACCAGGTCGAAAAGGGTATTTTCAAAAAAGTACAAACCAGTATTGCGAACTTCGTCCATGACAGTGGGACGTCGGTCACGTGTTTCATCCGACTGCCACAGCAAAACGATATGGTCCTGAAGCGTTTCCCGTATTTCAGCCCGTTCGTGCTCGAACAGATCCTTGGAGCGCACCTTTTCCAACAACTCCGATACATTTTTTAGCACTTGGCGAATGGTTCTTCTTTTAGACTCGGTCGGGTGTGCGGTAAAAACCAACGTGACCGCCATCTGTTGTATGGTCGCCTGAAGTTCTTTTTCACTTACCCCTTCGCGCTTCAAAATGGTCAAGGCTTCGAAGATGGTTTCATCCATCGGGCGATCTTCTTTAAAAGCTGCCTCTGCCCGATGTTTTAAGACTCGTACCCGTTCCTGTTCCTCGCAAAGATTGACCAATTGAAAATAGGTTGAAAACGCTTTCAGATTGGCCACCGCCAAAGGCAAGTCATTGACCATTTCAGGGATGATTTGGGCCAGTTGGGTTCGGGCCGATTCGTCACCCGCCCGCCAAGACTTTGCCAAATTGCGAATCTCTTCCTCCATCTCGAAAACGGACTCGCCTTCTTGGTCAATGATTGTTTGGCCAAGCAGTCCGCCCAACAATCGGATGGTGGATCCCAATTCGTTTGATTCTTTTTTACTCATTGATTTTGGCCGTTCCTAATTCAAATGCAGTTTGCAAACTGCATTTGAATTCGAAGGATTTTGAGGGTGCAGGTTAGGAACCAACTCGTTCCTCGATGTACCAACGCGATAGGGTTCGTATATGACGCATAGTTTACAAAAATTTCAGCCGGTTATCAGAAGCAACAATGTAAAGCGAAATCAAAGCATTTCAGAATAGAACGGGTTTGACTGCAGGTGGGACGCTTTATTCTCGCACCGCCCCCCCAACCCGCCTTCAAAGGAATCCATTCGCCCGATGTCTGTTTTGGGTTAGCTGAAACTCATCAAAGTAGGAATCGTTTTCAAATCAAGTCCGTCATTCCCTTGCTCGGTTGATTGACTTTCATCTGGGGCTCAATAAAATCTTGACCCGTCTGAGTCAGAAATTTGCAGCCTTCGGTCGTAAAATTCCGGCTGACTTACCCTTTGCTATCCACTGAGATAATCGCACCAACCACCAGGTGCCAGGAGTTCCCAATGACCACGATGTTCAAAGAGTCCGACATAAATCAAAAAGCCTTGGACGGAAAATGCGTGGCGATGATCGGGTATGGAAGCCAAGGAAGAGGGCAGTCTTTAAATTTGCGCGATAGTGGAATCCAAACGATTCTAGGGCTTCGCGAAGGTGGAAAAAGTTGGAAGCAAGCGGTAACTGAGGGCTGGAGTCCGTTGAGCATGGAGGAAGCAGCCAAGCAAGCAGATGTCGTTTGTTTAATGTGTCCCGACATGGCCCAACCTCAGGTTTACAAAGACATCGTCGAACCGAATTTAAAACCAGGATCGACCATTCTATTCTCACATGGATTCAACATTCACTTTAAAGCGATTGAGGTTGCTGATGAGAATAATGTTGTCATGATCGCACCCAAAGGCCCGGGCGGCATGGTACGCAAAACTTACGAAGAAGGGACCGGAGTACCAGCTCTGATCGCGATTCATCAAGATGCCACTGGAAATGCCCAAGAATTAGCACTCGCCTACGCCTGGGGGATTGGGGCGGCCAGGGCCGGGATCATTGAAACCACATTCCCGGAAGAAACCGAAACGGATTTATTTGGAGAGCAGGCGGTCCTTTGCGGCGGCCTTACCGAGTTGATCGTGGCAGGTTGGGAAACACTAGTGGATGCCGGTTATCAACCTGAAGTGGCTTATTTTGAGTGCCTTCATGAAGTCAAGCTGATTGTCGACTTGATCTACGAAGGGGGCATCGCCCGAATGCACGAATTTATCAGCGATACGGCCGCCTATGGGGATCTCGTCAGTGGAAAACGAATCATCACTGAAGAAACTCGGAAGAACATGAAGGCGGTTCTCAACGATATTCAAAATGGAAACTTTGCCAAACAATGGCGGGAAGAATCGGAGGCTGGAGCTCCTAACTTCAAATCGATGATGCAGGCTGATCTTGACCACCCGATCGAAGCTTGCGGCAAAGAAATTCGGAAGCAATTTTCGTGGCTAAAGAACAAGTAGACGTTCCATGGATTCTCAACGGGACATCAGTATAGGACGTCAACTATTAGAGGAACTTGACCGTCAAACGAAGTTAGCTTCCAAACGCATCTACGAACTCGACAACGTGACGCCCTTGGATACCATCCCTCTGCCCCAGGGATGTCAATTATGGCTAAAACGAGAAGACCAATCCCGAATTCACAGCTATAAGTGGCGGGGTAGTTTCAACAAAATCTCCCAGATGGTCGGATCTGGATTCAGTGGCACGATGGTCGCTGCATCGGCCGGCAATCACGCTCAGGGTGTCGCCATTTCTGCACGGAAAATGAAACTTCCGGCGACGATCTTTATGCCACTCTCAACACCCCAGCTCAAACAAGACTCCGTTCGGCAATTTGGCGGAGATTTTGTAGACATACGATTGGTGGGCGACACGTTTGACGAGTCTTACTTTGCCGCGAAACAATTTGCAGAATCAAACGGCGGTGAGATCATACCGCCCTATGATGATTTAATTGTCATTGCAGGACAGTCGACAATCGGAACAGAATTGACTGAACAACTGAAATCGGACCCCACCCATATCTTTCTTGAAGTAGGAGGCGGCGGGATGGCATCCGGGGTCGCAGCAGTCATGCACCGTCATTATCCCGATGCTCAACTTTTTTGCGTGGAAGCTAGCGAGCAGAACTGTATGGGGCAATCGTTAAAGGCAGAAAGGCCAGTGACACTAACAAGCGTCGACAAGTTTTGTGACGGAACCGCCGTCAGTCGCCCTGGCCAAATCCCATTTGATATTTGTCGCCAATTGATTCCCGTTGAAAATTGCCTGACGGTTACTAACGAACAGGTTTGCGAGGCGATCCAGTATCTTTGGCAAACCAAGCGAACGATCGTGGAGCCATCAGCCGGAATAGGAGTTGCGGCTGCTATGAATTTTGAACTGGGTGCAGACGACGTCCCTGTGACGATTCTCTCAGGAGCTAACGTTGATTTTATGACGTTGCCCACCATCGCACGAAAGGGCTTGGCAACCCGACCGGAAACGCGTTACTTTGCCTTTGAGATCGCAGAACAAAGCGGGTCTTTAATTTCGCTGCTGGACAATTTTCTGGCTGACATGAACATCATAGATTTCCAATACGGAAAAAACTCGCTGGACGTTGCAACCCCGGTTATTGGGGTCGAATTGCCTCAGTCAAAACTCTCTCAGCTGGAACAACTTTTGTCCAGTTCCAATTTGCCCCCGCACCGCGAAGTCACTGGAACCGCCGCCGCTGATTTTCGGGTCATTCCCTTCAACATAGAAAGAATCACTTACCCGTTTTTTGCCGTGATTGAATTTCCCAACCGACCAGGTGCCCTTCGAGAATTCATGCGAATCGCAAGCGATCTGGCCAGTGTTTGCTACATGAATTACACCGATACCGGGCAGACAGAAGGACAGGCTTTGATGGGTTTTGAATTTCAAAACATCGCCGATCAAACCCGATTTCTCGACTGGCTACCTGGATATACTCAATTCGATGTCGTACCCATCGAACATGTTCGTAACTTCCAAAGCAATCCATAAAAGACGGCGGCAGTAGCTTAAAGAGCAAACTCAAAAGCAGTGACAATGAACCGGATTTGACCACCTGATTTTAAAATGGTTTGAGCATCCACTTGCGTCACAATTATAGGTGCACCACTTCTTCATTTGCGGTGGATTCAGCAGCAGGTTCTGCGACGTACACATCGGCAGTCAAAGCCTTCGCTTCAATTTGGATCGTTTCTTTCTCGTTCTGCCGGGTCAGTTTGAGATTGAGGTTTTCACCATCTAATTCGAAATCGGCGTAGTAGACGTTGCCGTTTGATTCAAGGACCGCGGTGTTTGCGTAAGCCTGCCGTACTCGAAATTTTTGACCGACGGGCTGTACCAGCCACTCATCTGCAAGAATTTCAATAGCACGAATTCCATCATCGTTCAAAACAGTTTCATCATTGATGATGACAGATTCGATCATCCAGTCCCCAGCGGGAATCGAAAGCATGTGATTGGCTCCAGTAAACAAAGACTTTTGACGCCGTCTGAGTTGCAACTTGAATGCCAATCGCAGAATCTCGAAAAAAATGATAATAAGCTGTTTTTGGAGCTCTCAATTTGAGATGCCCATCTCAATAAAATCCAGATCGAGCGATGGTTAGGCGGGCTATGCCTGGAGACTCGGCGGTAAATCTTGCTCATTTGCCTCGGAGGGCTGCTGCTTTTGGTGCTGCCTTGGGGACCGGCAATTTGGCGAGCTTGTTTTGGAGACAGGTCGAGATGAAGACAGTTAAACGACCGCCCGACCGTACTGGGCGGAATTCGGCCAAACTGATCGCTTTCCGACCACCCTGCCCATTCCCAAAAGAGACTACCTCTTCTTGTTAAGCGTCATACTGGTCGGATTTCGTGGTCATCTCGGCGGTTTAAGCCTCCGCCTTCGACCAAATCCTGCACAACCAAAAAAGACAAATTCAAGAAGCTATCCATTTCCAACTTGGATTGCCTCCCGACCTAATTTCTTACGAATTTGGATCAAAGTCAGACAGCAACAAATTCATCTCCGTGGTCTGGGCCAACTTTTCAAGAGCCGGTTTTTCAATTTGACGAATTCGTTCCCGTGTCAGTTTCATCTCTCGCCCCACTTCAGATAGCGACCTCGATTCACCATCACTCAATCCGAATCGCAAACGGATCACCTGCTCTTCCTTGTCTGTAAGCGTTGCCTTCATCGCCTGACTCCAAAGGAATTGTTGGTCTTTTAAAATCGCCCATTGGGTCGGTACCTTGGTCTTTCGATCCAACAAAGTCCTTGCTAATTCGACGTTTGAATTACGCTCACCAAAAATTTCAAATATCGATTGAGTGCCAACCGAAATTCGTTGTCGCTGTTCGATTGATTTGATCTCCTCTCCCAATTCCGAAGCCACGACCTGTTTAAATTCTTCAGTTCGACCGATGTAAGGCTCTGATCCGCGTTCCAATTCTTCGATACGCTTTAAAACTTTACGAGTCTTGGAACGGTAACTGTCTGGAATTCGAATATTTTTTTGGGCGTTCGGCAAGGCAGCAAGTATGAACTGACGAATCCAAGGAATGGCATAAGTCGAAAACTTGATCTTTCGAAAGGGATCAAACTTGGTCACAGCATGCATGAGCCCCAAACTGCCTTCTTGAAACAAATCGTCCGCAATGGCTTCCATTGAACAAAGCTCGCGTGCCGTTTTTTTCACAAGCCCCAAGTTCCTTTCGACGATCTCATTCCTTACTGCATGGATTGCTGCCAATTGATCGGAAGCTTTTTGGGAACTGAACGGTGAAACATGGAAAACGCCCGGTCGAATCTCAAGCGAAGCCATTAGTTGTACTATCCTTCGATGGATTCCTGCAGGTATCCGGACATCCTGTTGACGATCGCATTCACGAATCATTCCATTGAAGATTTTGATTGCTTCGATAATTCTTGGCTCAATCAATTGCCGTTTTTTGAGATCGTTGAGCGCGAAATTACAAATCGTATCCAAGCGGATTTTCTTAGCTTGCCATGATTCAAACTTCGAAACGAAGTAGCGAACTACTTGCCATTCTGAAAGTACCGTTTCCTGAAAGGTGGTTCGCAATTCGATCAACATGGGAAATAACGAATCACTTACTATTTCAGTAGGACTCGAATTCCATCCCAGTTCTTTCAAAACCTTGGCTGCTTGTCCCCAGTTTGATTTTGATGGGTCGGCAATTTTGATCATTCTTCTCTCCTGGCTCAATCAAATTGACAACGAGGCAATATCCAAAAGGCAAACAACATGCCATTTTGGGTTCCACACTCCCAGCCGGGTATTCCCCGTATTTTTTGCGATGGAAGCCAGAAAAGAATGGGGTAGTTCGTCCCACCTGGGGCATATTGCCCCAAGCCGGACGGAGGGTTTCAATTGAAGGTAAAATCAAGTCCACCTTCAATTTGCGAAGTATTTTGGATTGAAATGAGACTCGCATTAAAGTTTATTTTGCTATTCGTTTCGGCGGTTGTTCTTGTAACAGCGTTTGCCAGTTACTTTACAAATGTGCAGTTTTTGCGAAACACTCAAAAACAGCATGCCGAAATTGCCGCATCAATCACTCCCAAAATCAAATCGTTACCCGGCGAAGATTCACCCCAGTTTGGCAACAACGATCTCGAACGAATCATTCGATCTGCCAGAAATGATATTCCCCGGACTCGCTGGGTGTGGCTCGGAAACGAGGTTCCGACTCACCTGCAGCCGACCCTGACAAAACCTAAACCTAACGATTGTGGGCTTAACGAAAATTTGAGCCATTCGATTTCGCTGGCGGGCGAAAACCGCCAGGGTACACCGACCTACTTTAGCTACTTCCCGATCAAAATTGGTGGCCAACAAGGCGCGATCGAGATCTCCAGCCCTCTAGCCAGCATCCGCATCCAATCGACATTGAATTGGAAGTCTTCGGTCTATTCTGTTTTATCTATCGGTCTGTTAACCATTGGACTGGTGATGATTCTTGGTGTTCGCTGGATCGCCAGTCCGCTGCAAAAACTGACCCACAAAATGGAGCAAGTTGGACGGGGTGATTTTTCCAGCAATTTGCAACTACATTCAAACGACGAATTGGGGGAACTGGGAAAGGCGGTCAATTTGATGTGCGACCGATTGAGGGAACAGCAGCGTACAATCGAAACGGAAACGAACCAAAGAATCGCGGCTCTCGAACAACTTCGACATGCCGATCGACTAAAAACGGTAGGGCAACTCGCGGCTGGTTTCGCCCATGAAGTTGGCACTCCACTTAACGTGATTTCAGGACGGGCTGAAATGATTTTAGGCACCCACGAATCCAATCGAGACCAGATCGAAAAGCACGCGAGGGCGATCAAAGATGAATCGGAGCGAATCTCCCAAATCATTCGAAAGTTACTCGATTTCGCCAGAAGAAGTCCCGTCAAAAAAGAACAGGGCGACTTGCGAGAGGTTATCCAACGGTCCATTGAAATGATTCGACCGCTGACAGAGAAAAAAGAAGTGCTTATTCGAACGGACTTGCCAGCGAAGAAGGCATTGGTTCATTTCGATTTTAATCAGTTTCAACAAGTTCTGATGAATTTGGTAGGCAACGCTGTCGATGCGTCTCAACCAGGTCAAACGGTTGAAGTCATTCTAAAAAAACGAACCAACGACAACCGCTGGGCCATTCAGGTCATTGACCACGGCAAGGGGATTCCCGAGTCGTCACGCGAAGAGATTTTCCAACCTTTTTTTACCACCAAA
>JBCCSJ010000168.1:0-12178 GCA_039200505.1 Planctomycetota bacterium
CAAGAATTGGAAGTTTGCCAAGAACAGATCAAGGTATTGTCCGAAAAAGAAAGTTCATCCGACGAAGCAGCTCAGCTTCAAATGAGCGTTAATACCGAGCTCGCGTCCAAGCTGGCAGACCAAACGACCAAAGCCGACGCTGCCGACCAACAAAGACAGCAAATCCAAACAGATCTTAGTCATGCTGAAACAGAATTAGATTCCGTTGTTCAAAGAATATCAGACCTAAACGGCGAACTTAAAGTCGCTCAGGCAGATCTGCTCGTCAACGAAGAACAGATTCAAACTATCACAGGCTTCATAGAATCCAACGACGATATGATTTCGGAGTCGGAATTACGTCGATCTGATTTGAATCAACAGGCAACCAATGCCAAAGTGGCTTTAGCGAAATCGGAACAGGTGCTCGACAGTGTGCAAAACCGATTGGCAAATTACCAATCTGAGTTTGAAGAACAATTAGAACTCTCCCAACAGCTTAAAAATCAAAAAGGTCAGGATCAGGAAGCACTTCAATCTGCAAATGCCTCGGTCGAGCAGGCGGAAAAAGAACTGAAAGATTTAAAAGAACGAAAGAATCAAGAAGATGATTTTTTGACCGAGCTAACCGAGCAGCGTTTGAAAGTTGACACGCAACGTCGAAAACTTTCAACCCAATTAAATTCACAAAGGGATGAATTGAGGACGGCGGAAGAAAGCCTTCACAAGTCCAGCATGAGAATTGAGCAGCTTAATCTTCAGAGAGGGCAATTGGCTGAAAGACTTGAAGAAGATTACGGGATTGATATCTCGAAGCTTGAATCAGTCGATTCGCTGACCGAACAGGAAATTCAGGAACGGGACAAAATCGATTCCGAGATTACTGATTTGCGAAAACAGATTGGAAAAATCGGGTCAGTCAACCTTGATGCATTGCAGGAACTGGAAGACCTCGAAGGTCGTTACACTTCGATGGATCAACAATATCAGGATTTGGTGCAGGCCAAAGAAACGCTGGAAAAAATTATTGCCAGAATCGACAGCGACAGTCGAAAACTTTTTGTCGAAACTCTGGAGGCGATAAGAAACAATTTTCAAAAATTGTTCCGCCAGACTTTTGGAGGCGGGAAAGCCGATATTCTTCTTGAACCGGATGTCGATCCGCTGGAAGCCGGTGTGGACATCATAGCTACGCCACCGGGTAAGCCAGAATTTAACAATTCGCTGCTCAGTGGAGGTGAAAAGGCGTTAACTGCGGTGTCGTTGCTCATGGCAATTTTTCAATTCCGGCCCAGCCCATTTTGCGTACTCGATGAAGTGGATGCTCCGTTTGATGAAGCCAACATCGGACGATTTATTGACGTTTTGAAGAGCTTTTTGGGATGGACGAAATTCGTGATCGTCACGCATTCCAAAAAGACGATGACTGCGGCGACTACACTTTACGGGATTACCATGCAGGAGTCGGGCGTTTCAAAAAGAGTGAGTGTTCGATTCGAAGATGTCAGCGAAGACGGTCAGATTTCAAATGACGCCATTCAACGCGAAGATGATGCCGCTTAATTAAGTGGTTTGCCAGATCGTACTGATCGGGAGCGGGACTCGCCAAAATTTGTTCGGGTGTTTCCGAAACAATGCAAAATGAACGCATCCCACTAGTGCCGCGTTTCTGTTGATTTTGGTTCGCAGCTATTGATGATTTGACAGCGTTCCATCCAGTCGAATCGCCAAGCCAAATTTTAAGTTAAATCACTGCACTAGCTAATCAAGTCGGCTAATTCCGAATCGGGTTCGAGCGAGCAAACGCGTTGCTTAAGTAAAGTCACTCTTTAGCGGGCGGGTCGCGACGGAAGACGGCGACGATGTCCTCTGCAGGAACCACGAATAGCTGGTTGTCCGATTCAAAGTCAACCGGAATGGCGTTGCCTGGATGAAACAGAACTTTATCGTATTGGCGAAGCGGAAGATCTTCATCATGTTCGATGGCTGCCGAGATAGTGACGATTCGACCCGTGATCGTTGGAATTTCAGCAGAGTCGGGAAGAGCGATTCCTCCTTTGGTCTTCTTTTTTGGCTCGTCCTTTCTAACCAGGACACGAAGACCGATCGGCTCGACATACTCAAACTTATTCGCCCTTGAAGTCTTTTTCGGCTCCTTCGCCATTCCGCAAACCCTTTCGTCGAATTCAAAATACCAAAGATGAAACCGAATATTATGGTCGCATATCACCTTGGGTGTCGAGAGCCTCATTGTAGGCCAGTTCACCACTAACAATTTCTGACTTTTCTGGTCATCGGCTTGCTGCCTTGGGATTTGATGACTTTTAAGAATGACGCTACGTCAATCGGCATCGGTGGGCATTTGCAGTTTCGGATCGGCGGACTAAAACTACGGGTAGCCAGATCAACTTGTCTAGATTCGAGTGTTAACACAGTGATACGAACCGTAGATTTAAAACCGTGGAAAGTCTTTTTGATTTTGCTTCTCTCGTACGGGCTGGGAATCGGAATTTTAGGTGCCGACGATGTGACCGGGACCCAGTGGGAAATGTCGGAAATTGAATTCAATTTGGAATCACCGGTCGCCCAACCTTTTCAGGTCGAACTGCAAGCAACATTTGAATTGGATGAAAAGGACTCGATGACGGTGCCCGGTTTTTTTAACGGGGACCAACAATTCCTGGTTCGATTTACTCCGCCAAAACCGGGGGCTTGGTCATACAAAATTGAATCCAGTCATGATCCATTGAACGGACGAACTGGAAAATTGATTGTCGAAACGGCTCCTACAGGTACGACAGGAGCGGTTGAAGTAGAACCTAAAACTAAACGAAGGTTTCAGTTTCAAAACGGAGACGATTATTTTCCGATCGCATTTGAATCTGATTGGCTGTTTGCGCTCGACGCTGAAAATCGAGACGGCATTCCAAAGACAGAGAAATTTGTCGATTACTTGGCCGACAATGGCTTTAACCAGTTGGTCATGAATGTGTTTGCTTACGATGTCAATTGGCCAAAAGACAAGTCTCTGGATTCACAGTTCGAATACGGTAGTCCTGACGTGTTTCCCTTTGGGGGGGACAATGAAAATCCAGATCATTCAACGCTCAACATCGAATATTTCAAGCGGTTTGATCGAGTGGTCCAATATTTGAATCAAAAAGATGTGATCGCTCATTTGATGATCTACGTTTGGAACAAGAACGTTAATTGGCCTGAATCGAATTCCAAACAAGACGACCTTTATTTTGATTACGTAGTCAAAAGATATCAGGCCTATCCGAATCTGATTTGGGACATATCCAAAGAGGCCACCGGTTATGGCCACAACGACGTCCACTATATTACCGACCGCATCGAAAGGCTTCGGCGACTTGATGGTCACAAACGGCTGGTGACAGTTCACGATTACGGTTACTGCCGACGTTTTCCACAGAATATTGATTTTGTTTCGGTGCAGATTTGGCAATCGGAACTGTTCAATGTCATGAAAAAAATTCGAAATGACCTGCCAGGGAAACCGATCCTGAATATTGAACATGGCGGTTATGAAGAAGGCCCCTACGTTGTTTTCAGCGGGAACTACACTTCGGCAGAAACTTGCCTTGCTAGAGCCTGGCAATGTGTTTTTGCTGGCACTTATCCAACTCATTATTGGCAAGGAGCGGCTTGGAACGTCGTCATCCCAGACGTTGAAAAACTGCCTACAGACCAACGTCCTAAGCTTGGTTATTATCGAGTGATGAACGATCTGGCAAAGAAATATCGTTTCGATCGTTTGATTTCCGGTCAGGTCAAAAGTAACGCGGGTTTTAGTCTCCATAATGATGATGATTTATGCATCTATTATGTTCCTGAAGAATGCGAATTTTTGGGGATTCGATTTCGCAAAGATCTTCCAGGCCGAATGATGAAGGGGACCTGGATCGATCCCAAGACTGGTAACCCAATTGAAACGATCGAGCGAAAAATCGAAAAATGGCCGGCTTTTAAAACTCCTGACTTTCCAGGCTTCAAACTGTTAATTCTCGAAGTCGATACAAAGAATCCTTGAGTTAAGGTATTTTTTTGACAAGTAACAAAATTGAGGCCGTCGCTTTTGATATGGATGGCCTGATGTTCAACACCGAAGATCTGTACGACGAAGTGGGGCAAATCCTGCTTGAGCGAAGAGGCCACCAATTCACTCGGCAACTTAAGTTGGAAATGATGGGGCTTCCAGTCAAAGTAGCTTTCGAAATCATGAAACGACAGTGCAATCTGGTCGAACCAATTGAAGTTCTTCAGGAAGAAACCTATTCCATTTTCGCGTCCATGTTGCCCGATCGCATTTGTACCATGCCAGGACTTTGGGAGCTTTTGAAAGCAATTGAATCGTTAGGTTTACCCAAGTGTGTTTGCACCAGCAGTCGCAAGTCGTTTGCAAAACAGGCTTTGGGTATGTTTGAACTGGAACATCGGTTCCGTTTTGTTTTGACGTCTGAAGATGTTGACCGCGGCAAACCTCATCCCGACGTCTATCTTTTGGCGGCCAAGAAATTTCGAATCGATCCGGCAAACATGTTGGTTCTGGAAGATAGTCATAACGGTTCAATGGCGGGAGCATCGTCAGGCGCTTACACAGTCGCCGTACCGACTACGCATAGCCGCGAACTGGATTTCAGTCACGCAGCGTTACAGGTCGAATCCTTGCAGGACACTCGCATTTTCGATCTTCTGTCGTACGGTCGATTGTAATTCGAATCAAAAACGGGTTTGGAGTTGCTGCATTTTAATTGATCGGTCAGCGTGGTTAGAATTTACTTGAGTTCATGAGAACGTGAGGTCTATGCAACTTTCATGTGACAGGCTGTTGGGTCTTTTTTAATTAAACCAGACGGCGAACCCAAAGAAATTTCCTCGAAAAATCCGTTGGAATTCGTTCCAAGTGTCAGGGTCGCTACACTTCCCAAATTCCAAAAATGGAGCGGCACCGCTGCCGTGAATCCACAAAACTAAATCGAATTTTTGAGGTTCGTGAAAGACTTTGTACAGATTTACTCCACGCCGTTCATTGGTGCCTCGCCAAAACGGAATAAGAAGTTTTCCTTCGAGTAAATCTTCGCCCTCATTTAGAAATTTGTTCCAAGCCGAATGCATTTGACGAGTAATTCGCACATCCGTGAATGGATTGGATTGGGTGGGTGACGGGATCCATTCTTGATCGTCGTCCACTTCTGCATTGATTCGTTTCCACATTATTCGACTATGCGAAATGGTGTCAAGCAAATGGCGATGCGCTTTTTTAAGTCGTTGAGCTTCTTTCACTGGGAACTGTATGTTGTGGATTCCGGCAATGACATCGCGTAATTCGATCCAAAAATCGTTGTCATCGGTTTGCTCTTCGACGAGAAACTTGAATTTGGACTGACCCTTTGCGAAAAAACGATGGGCAGTGACTTCCCATAATTCTGTTTGATCATACGCCAAGATAACTTCGCCCATGGCCCTGAGCAGGCAACAGTAGCCACGCATCCAGTCGACATCGGATCGATCGAAATGAATCGACCGATCCATCAATTCGACGACTTGATCAGAAGCACTTCGGCGGACACCGAGATACTGGTTTAAAACTGGACCTAGAATCTCCTTATCGGTCGCTTGCCCGTCACCGTTAATATCAAGTCGAATTCTCATTACTTTAATGGGCAACTTGACTTTATCGGATTCGACTTTTGCTAACATCGCTTCAGCTTGATCAAGGTCATCGATCAATTGCTGGATCATAGCCCGAGCATCTTGTAGTTGAACTTTATCGGGATCAGGATTTCGGGGTACCGGGAGGCGAAGAAAAGGAATTTGCCCCATTGCAAGCGATTCATTTGGACCAAATCGGTAAAGCGTTTGCGCCATTCTTTCGACAGAACGCAGAAACTTGATAAACCCAAGTTCCATTTCCAATTGATCGTCACCCGGTTTGAGAGTCAACTCAGAAATCAGCTTGGTTTCTCCGTCTGCCAGTTTTCCGGAAATCAGAAACGGTTCTACGATCGTTGAGGAGGTCTGATCAATGATCTCTTGACTTAGGGTGATTGCTGGATTGAACAAAAAGAATATTGCAATCCATTTGTTAATTGCCATCCGTTTCAATTTGGTCATGCCTACTCCAAATCACCTATTGATGCTCGACATTATTAGATGATCATACTTCCGAAGGAAACGCAATCGAAACTTTGTTGCGACTTTTATTGTCAGTGGATTTGGCGGAGAATTAAGTTGAAAGATCCCGCTTCAATGATTGGAAGAAAACCTGGCGAATCCTCCTACCATTCAATCAGAATCAGTTTTGCTATCTGAGGTTAAATATAACGGTCCCGATTCGACTAGGAATTGCCGATGACTTGTTCGGCGTTCTTTCCAACTTTGCTTCGTAACTTTTCACCCTTTTTGAATCGAGCGATTTGCTCTTCGCAAAGATCTTGCTTCCTTTTGGGGGCTACTTCAAGAGCTTTTTTAGCCCATTTTAAAGCTTGCTCAAAGTCGTCGTTTTCAGCATAGGCTGTCGCCAACGTGTCCAGCTGATACCAATCTTTGTATTCCGAGATTTTGCAAGCCGCTTTTGCTTTTTCCAGGGCCAATTCGCCATCGCGATATTTCTCTTCTGGGCATGTCGCCAGGAACCAAGCGTATCCATTGAGAGCTTCGTCCAAATTGGGGGCTAACTCTTCGGCAGCCTGGTAGTCGGCGACCGCTTTTTTGTATTCGCCTTTCCCAAACCATGCCACTGCACGATTGGAAAGTGCGAACGGATTGTTAGGTGTGAGCTTGAGATGGGCCGTGTGGTCGACGATTGCATTTTCGAAATCGTTGATCGCAACGTAACACACACCGCGGTTGCCATAGGCAATCGAGAGCTTGGGAGCGAAACGAATGGCTCGACTCAAATCGAAAATCGCTTCTTCGTACTTTTCCTGTTTGAACAGAATCCATCCGCGGCTATTTAATGCCATCGCGTTGTTGGACTGTTCTTCAACGGCTGCGTCGGCGTATTTGAATGCTTTTTCAAGATCTTCTTCGATCAAGTAAATGTTACTCAGACCGATGTAGGCATCTGCCAGACGTTTGTCCAATCGAATTGCTTCAATGTAATCTTCTTTGGCTTTTTTTCGCTGGTCGAGTCCCAGGTGAGCACTTCCACGGCTGACAAACCACAATGCTTTTGAATCGTCTAATTCGATCGCCCGATCATAGGCTTTGACGGCTTGTTCAAAATCCTCTAAAGCGTAAAAAACAAGTCCGATGTTGAAGTGAGCATTGGCGTTTTCTTCATTCAGATTGATCGATACCTTGAAATCGTTGGCCGCATTGGTGTATTCGATTTTTGCAACTTCGGTCTTACCAATTCCTCTTAATCGGTCTGCCTTGGCTTTACGTACCATTCCGCGTAACAGCCAAACGTTGTAGTTTTTGTTGTTCAAGGCCAATGATGCCTGTAAATCTTTTTCCGCAGCGGGGAATTGCTCCAATTCGTAGTAAATTGTTCCCCGGATTCCAAATGCTACTGCATCTCTTTCATTATCCTTAATGCGCTTTGAAAAATGCTTCATCGCCATTTGAAGGTTCATGACGTTGCGAATGGGTAACCATCCTTCAACGTTGTTTAAATAGCACCATTTTCCATTGACCGCCCTAACTGTCCGGATGTCGCCCTCTAACACTTCGCCGACTTCACGCGATTCCAATTTAGTTTTAAAGTTGGCGGTGACGACCACACGATCTCCCACCTGTTGGCTAAAAACAGAATTCGGAAACAGGCACGAGACCGCGACCAGAAAACAGATGGTGAAGGTATTAGAAAAATCCATGGAAAGTGAAATGAGTAAGGGAAACGAATTGAATGGGCTGAACGAACCAACAGAGACGCCTTTATTATAGAATCGACCTACTGCATCCATCCTCGTAGACTTCGAGAATATTTTGTAATTTTCAGACCGGTTCGATTATCGGGCCAATCTGGCCAGCAGAATCCCCGAACATAAAAGCCAATTTTACGGATTGTGACTGACGCGATTGGTCAAGTTTCAGCCTATTTTCCGATACAGAATTTGCCGAACACAATGTCCAAAATGTCATCGGTGTATACGGCTCCAATGACTACCGACAGATGATTCAGAGAGAGTCGAATCTCGGACGCTACCAATTCTTCACCAAGATTTGACTCGTTAGCAGACAGTGCCGAAAGAAGCGATTGCCGAGCGTTACAAAGGCTTTCCTTCGCCCGGACAAGTGTGGTTTGCACGATACCAGTTTTCTGGTTGTTTTCCGAATCGACGGCGGACCGAATAGAGTCCATCAATTCGACACTCCCAGATTGAGTCAACGAACTAACCGATATCACGGGGCCCTGAAAACCACTTGAACGTGCGATTGCAATAAGCGATTCAGACACTCGTTGAATCAAATCCAGCTTTGTCATAACGACGAGATCTGCTAACGGCAGTAATTCGTTAATCTCTTCTTGCGCCCAATCCAGAGTGACATCGTGGCAAAGAATGACGACGTCTGATTCATCAATTTGACGCTGCCGCAACTGCTGGGCTTTTTGGCTAATCCGCTGCGAACGCGATTCTAAACCAGCCGTGTCGACTAATTCAATTTCCAAGTTGCCGACATTTACTTTGGCGGAAATAAAATCGGTGGTTGTTCCTGCCACCTGTGACACGATCGCATGATTTTCTTGTGACAACCAATTTAAAAGCTGGCTTTTGCCCGCATTGGGAATCCCGACCAAAACTGCTTTATAAGCATCCGTTGCCGTTTCGCGCGAATCGATTTGAGAAATTACTTTTTCGAGTTGAGTCAGGCAATCGCTAAGACTCGAATGAAGCTGGGATTGAGAAATGAATTCGATGTCTTCGTCAGCAAAGTCCAATCCAGCTTCTAATTCGGCAAGAATATTGAGCATCTGTGTTCGCAACGTATCCAAGGGACCCGCCAGTCCACCCGCTAGTTGACGAAGCGCGGTGTTAAGTTCATCGGCGCCCTGGGAATCGATCACTCCAAGAACTGCTTCCGCTTGAGTCAAATCGATCCGCCCAGCCAGGAATGCCCGCAATGTAAATTCACCCGGAAGTGCCATTCTGGCCCCAGACCGAATGATGCCCGTCAATAATTCCTCCAATAAAACTGGAGATCCTAAAGTATGAATCTCAGCGGATGGTTGCCGGGTGTAGCTGCGATCGTTGGGCCAATAAAGCAACTTGGAATCCATCAGGATGTCGTCTTCAAGTCGAGCTTGGCCCGAGATCGCCAATCGACGATCCGCAGCAGCCAAGTTTATGTTGCAAACGAAGTTCGGTTCGATGCACTCCGCCGTCGCAGGACCACTGATACGAACGATTCCACGGGCGGAATGACCAGGGCTGGAAGCGATCGCTACGATGGTGTCGTTAACGTCGTAAGTCGACATTACTGATCACGCCTTTTCAGGCGTTTTTTACGATCGGCATTGATCCGACGTCGTTCTTCCAACTCTGATTCTCGTTTCTTGTCCGCGGCCGCTTTCCGTTTATCCAACTTTTTGGACTCGCGGCTACTCAACTGATCCACTTTGATTTTGGAAGTATCGAGAACCGGTTTCGGGATTAACTTTCTTTCGATGACTGCCCACAGACTCGAGGTGATAAAGTAAACGCACAGTCCTGATGGGACTTTAAAGAACATGACGCCCATTGCAATCATCATGAAAGTCATCATCTGCTGCATCAGTTTTTGTTGATCGTCCGTCGGAGGAGGTGTGAACAGACGTTGTTGCATCAGGAACAAAATCATGGTGAGGATCGGCAACAAATTGAAATAGGGGCCAAGCCAGCTCGCTTCTTCTCCCAGTCCGAACGGCATCCACGATTGCCACTCAAAAAGACGGTCTGGGGCGGCGAGGTTGCTACACCATTCCATGCCCGGAATGAGCGGCTGGTCTCGCAGCGCGATATCGACATTGAGTCCCTTATACAGCCCGTAAAAGATGGGAAGTTGGATGAACGCCATCAAGCATCCACTTAGCGGGTTAAAGTTGTACTTTTTGTAAAGTTCTCTTTGTGCCGCCGTTCTTTTTTCCAAGTCATCTTTGTGATTTTCAGTGATCTCTTTCAATTCCGGTTGAATCATCTGCATCATTTGAGCATTCAACGCCGCCTTTCGAGAGAATGGAATCATGAAGCTCCGAACCAAAACGGTGAGCATGATAATTGCCAGACCGTAACTGAATCCTCCTGTGATCCAATAAAAGAAATGGAGAATGCCAAGCAAGATGTACGAGAACCACGAAAACCAGCCGAAAGTTCGAACATCGCCCAAACCATAGTTTTGAAGCAGTTCTGCCTCTTTGGGGCCCATGAATATATCAAAGGACTGGCTATAAGTGTCCTGGGGTTTAATTTCGACAGCAGCAGCCATCTGAAAGGTAACATCCATCAAACGTTGCAAGCGGACGTTCTTGGGGATTTCAGGAATGTCACCTTTTCGCCCATTCAAAAAGGCTGAAACACTGCTAGTTGCAAATCCGGACTCACCCTGAACCGATGGGATTAGTGAGACGTTAAAGTAGTGAGCATCGACACCGGCCCAGAAGAGCTCTTTGCTTTCCGGGTCCGAGGATTGCCAATCACACAACCAGTAAATTTTGGGTGGATCTTTCTTGGCTCCGGCAACAATCTCAGAACATCCGTAAAAAATGTAGGAGTTGGCAGCGGTCGATCCGACGACATCTCGAGCCCCACCGATCGATCCAATCGCCGTTTGGTTTCCATGAATTTTGTAGCCGTACCACCACGTCTCGGTGGGGATTCCACTGGGGCCATCCAGCTCGAATGCAAGTTTTTGCGTTTGGTCCGACTGATTTTCGATCTCGATTACCATTTCGAGATGAAATGTCCTTGAATCGAGTTTGCCGATAGTTTCGGGGGTGAGTTCTGGAAGTCGGTATCTTCGTCGAATGATTACCGGGCCAGGAACCTCAAGCTCTTTCAACGATTGCTCGCTGACGGTGTATTGCAGTACGATCTCGGTAGGATCATCGGAGGGCACGACTTCCCAAGGCTGATCCCGCATTCCGGATTCAAGGTCTGGAAAACCTTTGTCGGGTTGGCTGTTGGGGACCAAAACCGAAAATACGAACGATTCGGGGTAATCAAAATCATCCTCTTCCCCCCAACCGGGTTCGGGCCGCACAAGCTCGATCGGTTTATCGGTGAGTTTGACCGACAATTCCATCGGTACACCATCCCTTTTGATGCCGAGCCGGATGGTTTGTCCCGGCTCGGTGGAATTGGCGAGCACATTTTGGAAGTCGTCAGCGTCGATGATCACTTCATCATCGACCGACGTGATGACGTCCCCTTTTTCTACTCCAGCCAAATAGGCAGGAGTCCCCTGCCCTACTATTTGGACGGCACATTTTCCGCTGCTCAGTTCAATACATTCAAGCTCTCCTAGGTAGCCGCCTTCCCAAACCATGTCGCGGTACTCGTAAGGAGCGTCTTCCTCTGCGATGTTGCGAAAATTGAGTTCGACCCGTCGTAACGTTCCGCCACGTTTGTTGATCGTCACCAGATAACGAGATTTTCCCTCTTTATCGAGCGCCCCAAATGCGATGAGGTCATCGCCCTGAGATGCGGAAGTTTGATTCGGTGACGTTGAATCCGAATCCGTGTTTAAAATCTCTTTTGATTCGTTAGTTTGTTGGGATGGGTCTTGGGTCTCAGATTCTGTTGAATCGCTTTTTGAGCCTTCCAATTCTGCATTGGATGGTGAGCCGGACTCAGCAGTTTCCGATTTTTCTTGATTTTCAGCTGCTGAACTTTGGCCGGCAGCTTCGTCTGCAGGGGGATTCGCATCACCGTTTTGAGTAACGTCCTGGCCGGCAGGTTGTTTTTGAGGTTGAGGAGTGGCTGAAATTTGCCAAAGCAAAGCAGCCATCATGATGGTTGATGACAGAATCGCGAAAGTGAAAGCTTTCCCTGTATTCACGCGAGTGTTTCCAATGGAAGAATTGAAGGAATTGCCAAGCGTCTTGACTTGGTTTTGAAATTGCCGCCAGCGACTATTGTCTTTTTTCGGTCAATTATTGGGAAGGGGGAATAATTTGCTGCGAATTACCGTTTGGCACGGATCGTATTCGCTCTATCTTCCCTCTAAAAGCCGATCGCCCAGAAAATCATCC
>JBCCSJ010000169.1:0-12129 GCA_039200505.1 Planctomycetota bacterium
AAGTGGATGCCTTTTAAGGTCGGAATAATTCCACGCACGCGAATCGGATCCGGATTTTACGCCCACCAAAAATTTCCCGAGACTGGCATAAATCCCGGTTCGATATTCGTCGGCCGTTCGATCCATTGCGATAGCGGTGGTCTGCGGATAACGAGATCTCCAAGACTCCCACGTCACTAGCTGACCGGGTAGGATTGTCAGCTTGGTGCCTTTTAGTGAGCCCTGCATCGCCTCGCCCGCCAGATGACTCCAAAGCGTACCCGTTTCAAGATCCTTCATAACGAGGCTAAACTTCCAAAGCATTCCTGAAACAACAAACGTCAGGTCACGCTGATCATACTCTCGGGCATACACGATGCCGTTGTGACACAAGTGTCACCACGTCGCTGCGATCGCGACACCGCCAATTTGATCGTTGATGATTTCCCGACTTGGTCCAGTCAACATGTTGATTGGGTAGGCTCGGGATTCACCTTTAATTTCGATCCCCAGCACGAGCTCATCTGGCTCAATGATTTGATCAGCAACGGCTAACGAAACTGGTTTCTGATCCACTATGGCCGGCAGAGCGGAAGGGAGAACCTGAACCGGCGCGAAATCTTCTCTCGCCCTATCAACTGGTAGTTTGGATTCTTTTTGACACCCCGCAAAAAGAAAAAAGACAAGTAAACAAAACGCAATTCTTACTGGGTCGTTCTTACGGAACTCCCAAACTTTGGAACTGAGCACTTGATTCTTCCGATCTATCTAACAGCTAGTAAACGAAGAAGTCGATTTTGATCGCTAGAAATTACAGCAATTTTCAGTAATCCAATAACACGGTCAAAAATTCAATTTGGGGATACGCTGCCGGCTCAAAACAAATCGCATTAAAAGTTGGTATCAACTACTACCGATTGCTAACTGTTTTAGTTCTTGTGAAAAACAGTCTGGCTATTACAATTCTTTCCGACGCCAGAACAATTGTTCATTCAGCCCGGCTAGTGTGTCGTGGAAGTGATGAAATTCTTACCTCATTTTATTCAGACCAAGTTATATGGTTTGATTCTCAATGGTTTAATGCTGGCCATTCTCCTACCTATTATTTTCGTTTCGCACTAGGGAACCGGCGAATATGTGTGGCGTGATCGGAATTGTTGGGAAAGCTTCGGTTGCCCAATCACTTTATGATGGGCTTCTTTTGCTTCAGCATCGAGGACAGGATGCGGCCGGAATGGTCACCGGCAATGACGAAGGCCAGATTTTCACCCGAAAGTCTCTCGGCCTGGTTCGCGATGTATTTCAACAGCGTCACATGGAACGACTGTCGGGGAATATGGGAATAGGTCACCTGCGTTATCCAACTGCCGGTACGCCTTCGGTTTCCGAATCGCAACCATTTTACGTGAATTCTCCGTTTGGAATTTCGTTTGCCCACAACGGCAACCTGACCAACGCGGAAGAATTGCGAGACCATTTAATTCAAAAGGATAAACGACATCTCAACACAACGTCGGATTCGGAAGTCCTATTGAATGTGTTAGCGAACGAGATGCAATCTATCTGCACCTCGCCTTTGACGCCGGATGATTTATTCCATTCGGTCCGACGGGTCCATAATCGGGTCAAAGGAGGTTACTCGGTCGTCGCAATGATCGCTGGCAGAGGCATTTTAGCATTTCGAGACCCACACGGCATTCGCCCACTTTGTTATGGCGAAAGAGAAACCAGTGATGGCAAAAAAGAGTACATGGTCGCGTCGGAAAGTGTTGCATTGCGAGGGTGCGGTTTTGAATTGGTACGAGACATCAAGCCTGGAGAAGCCGTTTACTTTGGTCACGATGGAAAGTTTTTCGAAGAAATGTGCATCGGTCGCAATGCTCAATACCAGCACCAGACCTGCATGTTTGAATACGTTTATTTTGCTCGTCCCGATAGCATGATCGAAGGTATCTCAGTCCATCGCGCGCGGATGCGAATGGGAGAGAAACTAGCCGAAAAAATTAAACGGGAATGGAGCGACCACGATATCGATGTTGTCGTTCCTATTCCGGATACCAGCCGAACCAGTGCTTTGGAAATAGCCCACTGCCTGGATGTGAAGTACCGCGAAGGCCTAATCAAGAATCGCTACATCGGCCGAACGTTTATCATGCCCGGACAAGAAGAGCGGCGGCTTTCAGTTTTACGAAAGTTGAGCCCGATTGAGCTGGAATTCGAAAACAAAAACGTGTTATTAGTCGACGACTCCATTGTCCGCGGCACGACTTCGCAGCAAATTGTTCAAATGGTTCGAAAAGCCGGAGCCAAACGGGTTTACATGGCTTCGGCAGCTCCTCCGGTTCGTCACCCCAATGTATACGGCATTGACATGCCCAAATCATCGGAATTGGTCGCTCACAACAAAAGTATCGACGAAATCAATTTAGAAATCGGTTCGGATCGCCTGATTTACCAGGACCTTGACGATTTGATCGAAGCGGTTCGATTCACCACAGCAACAGTCCAGAATTTTGACTGCTCCTGTTTCGATGGAAACTATGTCACCGGTGATGTTACCGAATCCTATCTGAAACGACTCGAAATGCTCCGCAGCGACGAAGCAAAAGCCAAAATGGCTCAGTCGATCGTCGATGATGCTCCGTAATTATTGTACCGACCCAAAGCCTGACTTTTGGGTCAACCAAACTGTCAATGTTTTAATTCGTTTTCTACAGAATTCAAACGGCTTTCCACCGAATGAATCTTGATTCCACACTAACGTCTGATTGAATTGTCAGTTTTTGGCTATTGTTGGAGTTTTTCGCGGATTGAAGTTATCTAGGTTTGTGCCAGAATAAGAATCCGTTTTGTTATTGCTCTATTCTGAGATGAACGACGATAGTTTTGGATCCTTCGAGAATCGCGGTGGACGACGAAAACTCAATTGAATCAGATCGAAACGGTGACGCGTCGAAAGTACCTGTTGGCGACAGTGTCAAAAATCCTAAACTGACCGATGAGGAAACGATCGACCCAGATTTGGACGACGAACCAGGGAGTGTTACTGTTTGGATCAACGATCTGAAAAATCAAAAGAGTGAAGAAGCTCTGGAATGGCTTTGGATTCGTTTTGCAAGTCGACTTTCCGCGGTGGCATCCAAACGGCTCAAAAATTCTAAATGTCGAATCAACGATGGCGAATCGGTGGCGTCCGAAGCATTTGCCGAATTCTTTTCCAAAAGCCCCGAAGATTTTGAAAAACTTGTCAATCGCGAAGATCTTTGGCAGATACTCACCATGATCGCCGAACGTAGAGCCATTGATGCGATTCGTCACGAAAACACCAAAAAATTGGGTGGGGACCACACCATTCAGGACGATGCCCCGCTTAATTTTGTTCCTGGAAAAACATCGAGCCCGGACATGGAACTGATCTTGGTCGAAGCAGTGAACGAACGACTTTCGATGCTGAAAAAGCCTATCCAACGGCAATTAGCCGTCATGAGAATGGAAGGGCATTCAAACGTCGAAATTGCTAAACGAATGGGAATCAAGCCTAGTTCCGTAGATAGCGAATTAAAAAGTATCCGTAGAATCTGGGACCCTCGAGGCCTCATGAAAAAGCGCAGGAAGGATGAAGAGGATTGCCAGTCCGGCGACTCAAATCCTGAAGACGGCCCAATTTGAATTTCGGTTCACGTTCGGTGGGACTTTGAATTGGGGCGAAAGCTTCTAAACTAAACGCCGCGGCGAAACTATTTTCAGAAGTTTCCCGCTTCGCTGTTTTTTAAAAGCAACTCGGTGCTCCATTGACGCGATTCGACTACTTTGGAATTGGCTATCTTATCTTTGCGACCGTGGTCGTTTTCATCGGAGCTTCGCAGCTCAAATCCAACGCGGAGGACGTATTGCAATGGCTACCCGATCAATCGCAGGCCCGTGATGACTACGACCATTTTGAATCCTGTTTTGGTGGAGATGACTTTGTCGTTCTGACTTGGCCCGGTTGCACAATTGAGGATCCGCGTTTAATCGGCCTGACGGATTATCTTCGAAAAAATGACTCTCAAAACTTGATCCAATCTGTTTCTCATGGCGGTGAGATGATCGATCGGTTAAGCCAGGCTGCTGGGCTTTCCAGACGCACGATCATCCAGCGATTTCGGGGCGTCTATTTTGGCTTGGAAGATCCAACCTTAACCACACTGGTGGTCGAACTTTCCGTGCAAGGGACGGCCAATCGCCGCGAGTCAATGGATCTGGTTTGGAGTGCCGTTGCCCAGCAGCCAAATCTTGACAAAAACGAGGTCAGTATCGGTGGCTATCCATTTATCGGAACCTTTATCGACAAACAGCTGATCGGCTCGTACGGAAAACTACTCGTTCCATCAGTAGTACTTGCCACTCTGGTCGCAATGTTCTGTCTACGAAATGTTGCGTTGACTTTGATCGTGTTCGTGACCGCGTTCAGTGCAGGAGCCATGAGCGTTTCATTTATCCCTTTGTGCGGATTTAAATTCAGTGGATTGATGTCAATCATTCCGGCGCTTGTTTTCGTCCTTGGAATTTCGGGAAGCATTCACCTCATTCGCTACAGCCTTGACTGCATCGGTCATCCGGCCGAACTATTGAAGATCGGATGGAAGCCGTGTGTGATATCTTCGATTACCACTGCAATCGGAATGCTGTCCCTGCTTCGAAGCGATTTCCCGGCGATCCGTCACTTCGGCTTATTCTGCGCCAGCGGTGTGGGATTCTCGTTAATTTCCCAACTGGTTCTGGTCCCCTGGCTTCTACACCGATTCGGACAGGCAGGTTCCAAGTCACTGGCGATGCAGAAATCTAAATCTGGATTTTGGGCGTTTTTACTAGCTCAGATTCGCAAGCTGAAATGGTTGATTTTGGCGTCCACAGTTTTGTTATTCGCCGGGGGTGGAACTGGGCTGACCAAAATTTCAGCCGAAGTCGAAGTTGAAAAACTATTTTCTCCTGACTCGGAAATCATCCAAAATCTAAAGCAATTAGAATCGAGGCTCGGGCCAGTCGACCAAACCGAATTGCTGGTAGAGTTCTCTGACGCGAGTCCCGAAGGATTTCCGGATCGGGTCCGACTGATTCGCAAGATTCAAAATCAAGTCCGCGGCATTGATCAGGTCCAAGTCGTTTTTTCGCTGGCAAACGGATTACCATCGGAACCGGCTCGGGGCAACGTGCGTAGCTTGATTCGAAGGGCAACCTATCGGACGCAACTGCGAAAAAAACGTGAGATGCTGACTCAGAGCAACCTGATCGCCATTCAGGGAAACATCGAAACGTGGCGGTTAAGTGTTCGATTTCCGTTTACCGAAGAGTTTGATTTTCAGTCCGTCAAACAGAAAGTACTCGAAAAAGCCAATGCCGAAATTGAACGCTTCGAAACCGAAGACTCCAAGCCCCTCAAAGTTCGGTTGATCTACACCGGAAAAACCCATCTTTTTCTTCATGCTCAAACGACACTTTTAACGGACCTGTTTTTCAATTTCTTGCTGGCGTTTTTAATTATCACTCCAATCCTGATCATCGTCCTTCGATCCTGGACAATCGGGTTATTGGCGATGATTCCCAATATCTTTCCCACGCTATTTGTGTTTGGAGGTCTGGGATGGGCCAATTATCCTATCGACCTGTCGCTTGCCATGACCGCCAGCGTCGCATTGGGTATCGCGGTGGATGATACGACCCATTTCTTGATCCGATTTCGAGAATACGGCGGGCATCTGGGAAAAACCTACCAGCCGATGTTGTCGACCATTATGCAATGCGGACCTGCAATGCTTCACACCACGATGATCGGTGGTGCTGGCTTGATCGCCTATTATTTCAGCCAGATGTTAGTTGTATCGAAATTTTCATGGGCAATCACAACACTGTTGATGATCGCCCTGGTCGCCGATGTGATTATGCTACCAGCCTTGTTACTGATCATTGGAAATGATCCGATTTCCGATGGAGACGTAACGACCGCTGGCCAACCGGTTTCCAATGGATCTTCCTAACCTACCGACGGTCACTTCAAACGTTTGACTTGTAAGTTTCGAAAGTAAACAACGCTGTCAGGGTCGTGGGCCTGAAGAGCAAAGGTGCCCTTCCCCAGACGTCTTTCAAATTTTTTACTGAATGCTTGTTTGTCTTCTGGTTCGGTGTAGTCGACCATCTTTTTACCGTCAACTTTAAGGACGATTCGATTTCCACGAACAATGATCTCCTGAGTGTACCATTGGTTGTCTGCCGCCGGCGGATCGCTCACATTTTCAACCCCGTAAAGGCTACTGGTTTTCTTGGGATCTTTATGAGAGATATTGACTTGGCATTCGTAACCATATTTCGGCCAGCCCGAATCCTGAAATCGGGTATGAAAATAGATTCCTGCATTGCTGCCGGGTGTCGTCATCACTTCCGCCTTGAAATGAAAATTGACGAACGGTTTTTCGTCGCCGACAAAAAACAGATGGCTGCGAGGGCCTTTGCAGACGAGTTTACCGTCCTCTACAGACCAGCTTGACTCATTTTCGCTGGCCTTCCAGCCTTTCAAGGTCTTCCCATCAAACAGCGACACAAAATTTTGGCCCCGTTTGGGATTTTTCAACTTGGCCCTCGACGAATTCTTATTCAAAAATTCGTACATATTGAATCGTACCGGGTAGGCAACTTGATTTGCTTTAGCCCAGTCCTCCCAACGATCCAACATTTCGTTTCGCTTTTCGGGATAGGTGTCGGCCAGATTCGTCATTTCCGTTCGGTCTTTCGACAGATCGTACAGTTCCCATGGCTTTCGATACTGCATCACCAATTTCCAGTTACCATCCCGCATCGCTGCATTTCCTTCGTGCTCCCAAAAAATGGGTTCTTTGTGAATGGGCGTTTGAGTGTCATCCAAAAGCGGCGTTAGAGAAACGCCCTGGCAGGAAGGAATATTTTGGGGATATTGAGCTCCAGAAAGCTCGACGCATGTCGCCATAAAGTCAGGAAGGTATCCGATTTGACGAACAAACTTTCCCTGATTCTTTTTGGCTATTTTTGCCGGCCAATGAGCGATCAGCGGAGTGCAGGCCCCACCTTCGTGCACAAAATGTTTGTACAGTCGAAAGGGAGTATTGGAAGCGTTGGCCCAAGCCATTCCCTGCCGAACTCCGGCAGTCGTTTCCAAAGGCGGATTCTTAATCCATCCTTCTTGATACTTTCCGAGCTTTCCTCCTTCTTGGCAGGCCCCATTATCCGACAGGAAAAAAATGAGCGTATTTTCGAATTGATCGGACTGTTTCAAATAAGAAACCAGTTTGCCAATATTTTGATCGATCGAATCGACACATCCGGCGTAGGCTGCCTGGATTTTATCAAGATCGTCTTGCTGTTGTTCGCTCAAGCTTTCCCATTTGGGCCCAACATGCGGGGCCGGTTGCGTATCTGAAGAGAACATTCCCATTGCAACTTGTTTGGCAAAACGTTTTTGCATCATGGGCTGCCAGCCGGTTCGGTATTTTCCTCGGTATTTTTGATAATCCTCCCATTTGGGTTGCAAAGGCCAATGAGGCGCGTTGTAAGACAGGTACAAAAAGAATGGGTGGTCGTCTGCTTGCGTGACTTGCTCGACGTATTCGATCGCCTTGTCAGTCAATGTATCGGTGGCGTAAAAATTCTCGTCTGTTTCAACAGGCTGGTTCCCTTCGGTAAAACCATGGTCTCCACCCGGCTTAAAGTAATTGAACGATCCAGAAAGCGCTCCGTAAAACTTGTCAAACCCTCTTTGCAGTGGCCATTCGGATTGATTCTCAAGTCCCAGGTGCCATTTTCCCGACATCAACGTATGGTATCCGGCCGACTTCAACACTTCCGCCAACGTCGTGCACTGCCCGTTGAGAAAGCCTTGGTAGGGGCCCGTTATTCCAAGAGGTTTGTTAGGAGGGGCCGTCATATGGCCGATTCCGACCTGGTGTGGATGAAGCCCTGTCATCAGGCTGGCCCGAGTCGGACAACATCGACCGGCATTATAGAATTGAGTAAACCGCAACCCGCCGGCAGCTAGAGCATCCAAATTGGGAGTTTCAATTTCGCCGCCGTAACACCCAATATCCGAAAATCCCATATCATCGACCAACACGATAATGATATTGGGAGGACTGTTTGGGTCGCCTGATCCAGCAGAATCGAATCCCCAAAGTGTGCTAGTTGCCAAGCCCGTCATCAATACCAGGGCTACAAGAAATTTCGCGTTGGAAACGAATAAGGTCATGGTTTCAATCCTCGCATTGCCAGAATGTCATCGGTTTCAATGTAATCGAGCGACAATTGTGGGTCGAGGAACGATCCCGCTGATTTTGAATATGGTTGTACCTGTACAAAAAAAGCGTTGCCGCCCAGCAAGGACGACAACGCGATTCAATTTCAGAATGGTACTACGTGTTTAGTACTCGCGAAACATTTATTTACCGGCTTGCTTAGTGAATTACCCACAAAAATCGAATTTTCAGTGCCGCTAGCCGGTAACTTAATTCATGGCGAGTCCTTAGGCGGGAACCAAAACGTTGTTGAGCACATGCACGACTCCGTTTTTGGCTCGGATATCAGTCGCGGCAAGCGTTGCATTCCCGTTCAAAATGACCGAGCCGGTTGAAACGTCCACTGACAGCGGTTGTCCCAGCAAAGTATTGACTGAGGTGAGACCTACGAGTTGACTTGCAAAAACCTCACCGCTGACGACATGGAATCTCAACACATCTGCCAGTTGATTTGTCGTCAAGTTGGCAACGGTACCGGCGATTTGATCGAACGCACTATTAAGCGGTGCAAACACGGTGAACGGGCCAGGGCCTTGAAGAGCCGCATCCAGTCCAGTTGTTTCTAACGCACCGGCAAGGGTCGAAAGCTGTGGGTTGATGTTAGCAAGCTCGGTAATCGTACCCAGTCGTGCTCCTCTAATGATCAGGTCGGTAAATACCTGCTCAGTTTGCGGAATTCCACCGACAACATCGTTGCCTTCAAAACCAGTGATGAATGGATTGACAGCAAAAGTTGTTGTTCCGATGACTTCGACATTATCAAAACGTGAAGAGTTGCCATAGGCAAAGACTCGGCCGTTGAAATCAGAATCGCGAACAAACAGATCATCGGCTCCGCCACCGGCGACAACGGCAATCAAATCGTTGACTACGATGTTGTCTGCTCCCAACAAGTCATCGCCACCACCGGTGAATACGTAGGCTGCTCTTTGGTGGGTTGTGTTGGCGATCGCCACGTTGTCCGATCCACTACCTGACAACACGATGGTTAACCCATTGATTTGGGATTGATCAATGCCGATCGTGTCATTGCCACTTTGTGACAACAAAACCAGGTTCCCTCCTACGAAAACATCATCGATCGAAATGGAATCGTTGCCGCTGTGGCCATGGACCATCAATTCTCCGCTGACGTCAACATCAAAGAAACCGATGTTGTCTGATCCGGTCCCGCCAAAAGCGACTGCTCGCCCTTGGATGTTCAGATCTTCGACGAATACGGTGTCGTCTCCAGCGCCCATGTTAATTCGAAGGCCTTCCAAACCTGCCGCTCCAGGATTGAAAACGAATGCATTAGTTCCGCCATTGATCGTCGTGTTATTACCACGAACTTCAATGCCTCCGGTGGCATTGGCGACCACTTCGATATCGTTGGCCCCTCGGTCGCCTCGAATGAATAAAATGTCAGATATTTCGAACGCTGTGACATCACCAGCAAGTAAATTTCGCTGTTCCAGAGGGCTGTAATTCGTTGATGCCCTGCGACCTCTTCTCGTTCTTTTCTTCATGATGATAATCCCAAAAGTGTGTAAACAAAGAAATGCATGGAAGCTTGAGGATATGCAGGAACTACCCACTGGGGAGCTCCCGCGATTCTGAGCGCAAGACCGATTCAATGACCGGTTTGCAACACAAGAGCCCGAAGATAGCCTCAAAATCGTGCGTTGAAAATGAGCAGGAGCGGTTTCTGTTATCTATTCAACCTATCGAGTGCTACTAGATGCAAATCCCATCAACTGGGGAAAGAGATTTGGATTTCAAGGGGGAGGCCCAACTCATGAATTTATCAACCAATAATTGACACCGTGAAGTAGTGAGAGTTCATAGGAGATCGCCCCACGAGGTGATTGGCTGAAGTGATGGCTCAGGGAGCTATGCCACTTTTTACAAATGATAAATCGTTTCTTCCGAGTCGTATCGTCCGACTTTCGACTCGGAGATTCGATCTACTTTCCAAGAAACCATGCCACTATTTTGACCACAATAGATTGTCTCTCCGAGGTGAATCAGCAAATAACCGAGTGCAACTTGGCTCCGCTGTTTATTACGAAAGCGATAAATAAGCACCGGCGCATTAAGGAAAGACCATTTGGAAAAACAAACTGTGACTATCGCCGATCGGCTGAATGCTCCACCCCGCTTCTGTATATTGAATCAAGTCCACCAGTGGCAAACTGGCTTTCGCAAAATTGGCCGTGAGCGATTAAAATGCGGTCGAGCGATTAGATCTGATTGAAACTAACCTCACTCCCCAAACGATTGCCCAAAAAGATCCGTTGTCTCGACACCTTCCATCTGAAAGCAACGAAATGAAACTTAAAAAATACGCTTTGGTTGCCGCCCTGTTGCCTCTGTGTTTACTACTCAATTATCGAGCCAACGCTGATGTTAGGCTCCCCGGATTTTTCAGCGACAACATGGTTTTCCAGCAAGGCATGCCGATCCAAATTTGGGGATGGGGCGACGTTGGTGAACCCGTCATCGTTCAACTTGGCCCGTCTAAGGTACAAACGACCACGAATGATCAAGGTAGGTGGAAAGTAGCGTTACCTGAGATGAAGGCCAGCAAAGAGGCCGTGAGATTATCGGTAAAAGGCAAAAATTCGATCCAGTTGAACGACATTTTGATCGGGGAGGTTTGGCTCTGCTCGGGGCAATCCAATATGGAATGGTCGGTTGCACGATCTGGAAACGCCGAACAGGAAATTGCATCAGCAAACTACCCGATGATTCGACACATGAAAATCAAGCGAACGCCTTCCAATATCGCGTTGCAGGATGCCGAAACCAAGTGGGAAGTTTGCACGCCAGAAACTGCCGCTGAGTTTACCGCGACAGGATACTATATGGCCCGTCAACTTTACAAGGAACTGAACGTTCCGATCGGTTTGGTGAATTCATCTTGGGGTGGCACCAAAGTCGAACCTTGGACCCCGCCGGTCGGTTTTGCATCGGTACCGGCACTTAAAAAAATTCATAGCGAAGTCTTGGCCAAAACACCCAACACCAAATCTTACAACCAAATTTTAGGCAAACATATTGCAGCCGTTGACAGTTGGCTGAAATCTGCCAAAAAATCGCTGGGCACGACGACCCCTGTTTCACCTTCTCCCGTCTTTCCAGACGTCATAAAACCGTACACAAGCCACCAAAGTCCAACGATGTTGTACAACGGGATGATCCATCCATTGGTCGGTTTTTCCATTCGCGGAGCAATTTGGTACCAGGGGGAATCCAATCACACAGACGGAATGATGTACTTCAAGAAAAAGAAAGCTCTGATTCAGGGATGGCGAGAACTTTGGGGACAGGGAGATTTTCCGTTTTACTTTGTACAGATCGCTCCATTTCAATACGGCAATGAGAATCCGACTATCCTGGCAAAGTTTTGGGAAGCCCAGGAAAAAGTAACCGAACTTCCTAACGTCAAGATGGTTGTGATTAACGATATCGCGACGGTAGACAACATTCATCCGCCGAACAAACAGGATGTCGGATTGAGACTGGCTAATCTGGCTCTCAAATATGACTATGGGAAAACAGAGTTGATTGCTGACAGTCCCCGGTTCGAATCAGTCAAAACATCCGGGAATCAATTGATCATTCAATTTTCAGGTACTGGTGGCGGCCTGAAAACAAGCGACGGCAACCCTCCAAGCCATTTCGAATTGATAGGACCCAACTCGGGTGGGTTTCATCCTGCAAACGCCGCGATCGAAGGCGACAAAGTGGTTTTGACGTCGGAATTAGTAGTCGCGCCGACTGCTTTCCGATTTGCATGGAATAAAACTGCCGAACCTAATTTGACTGGGTCCACTGGGCTACCTGTGGGTGCTGTTCGCGGAGGTAAGGT
>JBCCSJ010000170.1:0-12125 GCA_039200505.1 Planctomycetota bacterium
CGTCCCTTACGGACGTACCCAAACCCAATCCACGGTTTGGCAACCGCGGCTACAACCTGTCGTCTCTTGCGGGACTTACCGAACTCAATCCACGGTTTGGCAACCGTGGCTACAACCTGTCGTCTCTTGCGGGACTTACCGAACTCAATCCACGGTTTGGCAACCGTGGCTACAAACTGTCGTCTCTTGCGGGACTAACCAAACCTAATCCACGGTTTGGCAACTACAGATTGATTATCGTCGCGGGTGGAATAACCAGAATGGAAATTCGAACTAGGGACCAGACCTTTCGGTCATCGACCCAGTTCCATAGGTCAGGCAGATCCTGACCTAATAACAAACGCTTGGCGATCAGAACTGCTAAACTTTCGCCACATCCGGCGTATTCACCGGTGGCCTTCCAATTGAATAATAAGTAAATCCAAGGCTTTTCATTTGCTCAGGGTCGAATAAATTTCGTCCGTCAAAAATAACGGGAGACTTCATAGCCGACTTGATTTCACCAAAATCAGGATTTCGGAACACATCCCATTCGGTATTGATCGCCAAAGCGTCTACTTCAGATAATGCGGCCATTGAGCCGTCTGCATAGTCGACTTTATCTCCCAGAATTTCGCGAACGTTGTCCATCGCTTCGGGGTCGAAAACACAAACAGATGCTCCTTTTTCGAGTAATGCCTCAATCAGCACCAACGCAGGTGCTTCTCGAATGTCATCTGTTTTCGGCTTAAATGCCAAACCCCAAATCGCAAACCGAAGCCCGGCCAAATTTTGCCCGTAATGGTGATCGATCTTCTGAGTCAGGACATGTTTCTGTTGATCATTTACCTCATCAACGGCACATAAAATACGTGGATCGATATCATTTTTGCTGGCCATCGACGCGAGAGCTCGAACATCTTTTGGAAAACAACTTCCCCCGTAACCAACACCCGGGAACAGGAACGAAAAACCGATCCGCTGGTCATGTCCAATGCCGCGTCGAACGTCGTTGATGTCGCCGTTCATTTTTTCGCACAAATTGGCCATCTCGTTGATGAAACTTATTTTGGTGGCTAACAAAGCGTTGGCAACATACTTGGTCAGTTCAGCACTTTCGGGCGACATGACCAAAAATGGTTTGTCTGTTCTCAGAAACGGCGAGTACAACTCTTTCAGTAAATTTGCGGTTTCTTGTTCACGCGTTCCGACGACCACTCGATCCGGATACATAAAATCCTGGATTGCGGCCCCTTCTTTCAAAAATTCCGGATTGCTGGCAACCCTGTATCGTTTATTGTTTAAATGAAACAGTCGATCGTAAATTCCTTGGTTCGTACCAACGGGAACCGTACTTTTGGTCACGATCACCACGTCGTCTCGCAGCAATGGAGCAATCGTGTCGACAACACTCCAAAGTGCTGTCAAGTCGGCGGCTCCGTCCGAGCCTTGGGGTGTACCCACTCCGATGTAAACGACGCTTGCATGAGTGACAGCTTCACCGAATTGGTGGACGAATTTCAGTCGTCCTGCCTTGTGATTTCTTTTCACAAGTTCGGTCAATCCAGGTTCATAAATGGGAATGACCCCGTTATTGAGTCCATCGATTTTTCGTTGATCGATGTCGATACAAGTTACTTCATTTCCACTTTCGGCGAAGCAAGTTCCAGTAACCAGGCCAACATAGCCTGAACCGACCATTACGATTTTCATGAGGATTCCCTGAGCAGACGGTTTGGGGGCAGTAATAGGATCAATAGCTGAGTTCACAACTTGATTTCGTTTATCTTTTAGCAATCTCAGCTAATCGAATCCATATTAGATAGAAGATTCAGAAAGATGGCTTTGTTCTACTTGGAAACGCTCAGATTTCACAATTCCAATATAAAACGGATGTAGAACTTGAGGGACTCCTACAGGCGTCCCAGACCGAATCGGCAAAAGGCTCGAATTGGTCGAATTCTCGGCACATTTGTAGATGGCTTAGTTAGGCCCGACAGGCTGATTGCGGCACCGGCCTAAGTTTCTGCCTAAGCTGCGCCCCCTGGTTAATGCCCCATTTGCCGACGGCAGTTAGGCCCGGTTTTTTTGCAGGCGGTTTTAGGGACTGGGGCTAATGCCAAGACTGCTGATTGTTGAATCAGTAATCGGGTTCTTCATCCAGGCCATTGCGTCTGGTCTGCGGCTCGGCAAGCCGTGCTACTCCGAGGCCCGACGGTCTCATTGGGGACCGGGATCGGTCGTTTCGTTGGGGTTATTAGACCCTTCTTCATCGTCTTCCAATTCGTCCCGTGGAACGCGAGCGATTACGGCCAGCGAATCTTCGTCGTCCAGGCCCATGATCCGAACCCCTTGCGTATTTCTACCGATCGTTCCGACATCGCTACATTTGATCCTTTGGATTTTGCCTCGAGAGGTCATCAAGAGCAACTGATCATCATCGTTAACCGATTTAATGCCGATCACCTTCCCGTTCCGCTCCGTGGTTTTAATATCCCGTAACCCTTTACCTCCTCGATTCTGAGTTCGGTATCGGCTGGAACTGGAAGCTTCACTTTCCTCTTCGCCAGTTTCGCTATTGGGTCCGAATGGCGTTCGTTTTCCGTATCCTTTTTCGCATGCCGTTAACAGCGTCGCATTGGGATCCGCGACGACCATGCCGACAACTTTGTCGTCCCCAACAAGCGAAATCCCTTTAACACCACTTGTGTTTCGACCCGTGGGTCGAGCATCCGATTCCTTAAATCGGATCGCCATTCCGTCGGCGGTCGAAAGGACCAATTCGTCACCTGTTTTTGTCACCAATACGTCGATGATTTCGTCATCGTCGCGAAGTTTGATCGCGATGATGCCACCTCTTCTGGGGCGTCCGTATTCTGAAAGCGGAGTCTTTTTGACCAATCCATTTTTGGTAGCCATCACCAGAAAGTGATCTTCGGCGTCAAAATTTCGAATTGCTCGGCACGACGCGATCGATTCACCATCCGCCAATTGAACAATGTTGATGATGGCTCGACCGCGACTTTCGCGACTCAGTGCGGGTAGTTGATGGACTTTCCGCCAATGTACGATGCCTCGATTGGTAAAAAACAAAAGGTAATCGTGGGTACTTGCTGCAAAGATATGTTCGATTGGATCTTCGTCTTCACTTTTTGCACCCTTGATCCCCTTCCCACCGCGACGTTGGGCTCGGTAGGTGCTTACGGGAGTCCTTTTGATATAACCTCGGTGGCTGATCGACACCACCATGTTTTCTTCTTCGATCAGGTCTTCAAGATCGATCGATCTTAATTCCATATCCGAAAGAATGGTTCGCCGGGCATCGGCGTGCTTTCGTTTGATTTCGTCAAGATCTTCGCGAATGATCGCTTTGACGTTGGCGTCGTCCGACAAGATTCGCAAATACTCTTCGATTTCCTCAAGTAGTTTGGCGTGTTGGCCACCCAGTTTTTCCTGCTCGAGATTAACGAGCTGGCCAAGCGTCATTTTCAAAATAGCGTCAGCCTGGACTCCAGTCAGAAAATAAACATCCGATTCTCCGCGTTCTTGTTGAAAGACTTTGAACCCTGTCTCTCCGAGGGCCCGTTCCATCATGGATGAGGGGCACTCAATTCCCATCAATCCGGCTTTCGCTTCCGCCTGCGTTTTGGAGGCGCGGATAATCGCGATGATTTTATCGATGTCTGCCAAAGCCAACAGCAGACCTTCGATTGTATGTTTCTGTTTTCGAGCCCGTGACAACAGGAATTGAGTCCGTCGCCGGATCACTTTGACTCGATGGCGAATGAATTCTGTGAGGAAGTCCTTAATCGTCAGTTCTCGCGGTTTTCCGTCCACCAACGCCATGAAGTTCATTGAGAATGAAGTTTGCAGCGGCGAAAATTGGTAGAGCTGATTCAGAACCACTTCGGGATCGGCATCCGATTTGATATCGATCTCAAGCTTGACCGGTTCTTTCAAGTCGCTCAAATCTTTGATGCCGGAAATTCCGTTCACTTTGTCGGATTTGACCAGCCCGGCAATTTTTTCGACCACGTTGTCGCGAACCTGCTGAAACGGAAGTTCACTCACGACAATTTTGAAGCGATTTTTCTTTTTCGGAACCGGGACAATTTCACACTTCGCCCGGACGATGATGGTGCTTCGCCCTGTTTGATAGGCTTTAAGGATCCCGGATCGACCGCAGATCATTCCGCCGGTTGGAAAATCAGGTCCCGGCAAGACCGTCATAATGTCAAAGATAGAACACTCGGGATTATCAATCACCATATTCAGCGCATCGCAAACCTCGCCCAAATTATGGGGAGGAATCGATGTAGCCATACTTACTGCGATGCCGCTGGAGCCGTTGACCAATAGGTTGGGGAATTTACTTGGAAGAACCGTCGGTTCCAAGCGACGTTCGTCATAGGTCGGCGTGAAATCGACGGTGTCCAATTTGATGTCGTCCAACATCAAAGCAGCGACCGCCGACATTCTAGCTTCGGTATATCGCATGGCCGCGGGGGGCAAGCCGGCGATCGATCCAAAGTTCCCCTGTTTGTCAACCAGCACGTGCCGCATGTTCCATTCCTGGGCCATCCTGACCAAGGTTGGGTAAATGATGCTTTCTCCGTGAGGGTGATAGTTTCCGCTGGTGTCTCCCGAGATTTTTGCACATTTGACTCTCGCTGCCCCCGGCGTCAGGCTTAAGTCATTCATCGCAACCAGAATCCGCCGCTGGGACGGTTTCAGCCCATCGCGAACATCTGGCAGGGCTCGCGATACAATGACGCTCATTGCGTAAGTCAAGTAGCTGTTCTTTAACTCGTCCTCGATCGGCATTTCAAGGACTGGTTTTGAGGTGCCATTCTCGTCGCCATTGTTTTCGACTTCATTCTCTTCAGGATCCGGTTGGTCGGTCGACAAATCTCAAGCCTTTCAAGATCTTTATTTTAGTTTTCGCCGGGACGACCCAAATTGAATCGTTGTTGTTTTGAATCAACGTTTTTGGTTGGAAGACTCAATCGAGTATTCAGTTTTTGACCAAAATCGTTTGCGAAAAATGGGTTTCGCTTCATTTTTCATTTGGCCCAGACGATCGTTGTAACAGCATTCGGGCAAGCTTTTCTGCAAGTTGTTTCAAGCCAATTTTCTGCCCTTCGGTGACCCCCAAATTCTAGCAAATTTCACCCTCTCTCACAACGCACAGAAACCAAATTTGAGCCGCAGAAAACCGGACTTAAAATTCACTTTTCTGCCATTGCCTTTCATACAAAATCTGCTTCTGTTGAACCGAAAACTTGACCCGGAAACCCTGCCCCGCCAACAATGAAAAGATGCGATAATGCTCCACTTGTCAGAGCAGATGGGAATGACGGTTCGGAGTCGATTTTGAGGTTGCTGAACGACCAGAAACCAAACCAGTCGGGCCAGGGTATGGTTTGAGATCATCTCAATTCAAATAAGGTTGACGCTCATTTCAAAACAGAACAAAAACATCTTGAATACGGTTATTGAAAGCCGGTTTGGTCGTTTGCACTCTTCTACTGCAGACACGTCGCCCGTCGGAACGATCCGTTCGATTCCGCGAATTCAGTTAGGTCGTGCCTCCGAGACGATACTGAATCTCAATCCGGATCTGGATCACAATCCGATTAAATCGGAATCCAGCAATTCAGTTGAAACGGATATCAGCCAAACCGCTGTCGATCGTATTGAAACTGAAGCTGGCGAGATTTGGATTGCTGGAAATTCGCTCTTGTGTCGATGTCCCGACTGTGGAGCTCCGATGACGGTGCGGATTTGGTTGGGACTGGCTGATTGTTGGCAGTGCGATTCGAGCGTTGCTTTGACAACGCAGCAGGTCAGCGAAGCGCGCCGATTCATGGATCTGCCTCAACCGTCAATCACCGAAGTCCACAAATCGGAATCGCCATCAATCCCCCAGCCACCCGTGCCCGAACCGTCGGCAACGTTTCCATCGGAGGAGGCTTCCGTTACCTTGCCCGCCAGAAATGTCGATGAATGGGAAGCCCACAGTCGGGGTTCGCGAACGGCTCGGTGGATTCGAGAAGGGTTTCGGCTGACGCCGGCCTGGATGGTTAGCTTTATCCTGCACCTAATCATCATTTTGTTATTGGCATTGGTAATGATGGGGAACCCTTCCATGATTCCTTCGACCATCACGTTGTCAACGTTTATTGGTGAAGACAAGGAAACCGGTGGTCAGATTCGAATCGAAAACCCTTTGGATGACTTGCAGGATGATTTGCTTGACGCGCTCGATCTGGATGTTTCAGATCGCGAGTTGCGTGACGTGGTAACCAAAGCCAACCAGGATGCATTGGATTTACAGATCGATCCCGATCCGAGCATGCCCTTGCCGGACCTGAATCAAGTTCGTGAAAACATCACCACCAAAAAAGGGCAACAGATGTCTTTTGCAGCTCGTGACCCACGAGTTCGGACCGAAATGGTCCGCAAAGAAGGTGGCACGTTGATGACTGAGGCTGCGGTTGCCCGCGGGCTTCGTTGGCTGGTGTCAGTCCAAAATGAAAATGGGGGTTGGAGTTTAGAAGACTATCGGCGGCATGACGAACCCAACAATGATAGTGATATCATGGGCACGTCACTTGCCCTTTTGCCATTACTGGGGGCCGGCCAGACGCACGAACACGGCACTTACAAACGAGCCGTTGGTAAAGGATTGGCATGGTTGATTCAAAATCAAAAACGAGATGGCGACTTACGAGCCGGTTATCAGGGCCAAGCCGGAATGTACGCTCACGGTCAGGGGGCCATCGTCCTGTGTGAGGCTTTGGCTTTAACCGGTGATCAAAAATTAAAGGGCCCGGCCCAGCTCGCGATTCAGTTTATTGAGAACGCCCAGTCCGGGGATGGCGGTTGGAGATACCAACCCAAACAAGCAGGCGATACAAGCGTTTTCGGGTGGCAAATGATGGCCCTTCAAAGTGCTCGAGCGCCTGACATGAATTTGAACCTCGACGAGTCGACCATCAAGCTCGCAGACTACTTTCTTGACCGAGTTTCTTCTCAGGCAAAATTTCGAAATGGAGGAGTCCTACCAAAAGATTCAACTTATGGCTATCTTCCAGGTCGACGGGCGACTTCAGCGATGACCGCCGAGGCGATTCTTTGCCGAATGTACCTAGGCTGGAAACGCGATGATCCACGTCTGACTCAAGCGGTCAAATGGTTGATCTCGGATCATTTTCCGTCCAAACGGGAACGCAATCTCTACTATTGGTATTACGGCACCCAAGTGATGCATCATTATGGCGGACGGAATTGGGAAAAATGGAATGACCGGATGCGCGAATTGCTGCTGACTACACAGGAAACTCGCGGCAGATACGTCGGAAGCTGGAACCCATCCCGATTTGAATGGGGTAGCCGCGGCGGTCGGATTTATACGACGTCGCTGGCTGTTTGCACTTTGGAGGTTTACTATCGACATTTGCCGATTTTTAAACAGATTCAATTGGAACCCTAAATGCCATCCGATCCATCGTCCCCCAATCAAAATCAAATCCAATCAACTAAAAACTTACAGTGGCAACTAAAAAGTCGATCCCTTCATTTCCGTGAGGGTCCCTGTGTGATGGGGATCGTTAACGTAACGCCCGACAGCTTTTCTGACGGAGGGCGACACAATCGTCCTGATGATGCCGTTGAACATGCACTGAAATTGGCCCAGCAGGGAGCCGGTATACTCGACATCGGAGGCGAAAGCACAAGACCCTACAGTGATCCAGTTGCCGTCGATGAAGAACTGTCGCGAGTGATGCCAGTCATTGAAGCGTTAGTGAAATCGACCGATGTGCCGATTTCAATCGACACTTCCAAATCAAAAGTTGCCGCTGCAGCAGTGGCCGCTGGGGCAGAAATCATTAACGATGTCACCGGGTTGGAAGGCGATCCCGGCATGATTGATGTAGCGGTCAACACCGGAGCCGGCATTTGCGCCATGCACATGCAGGGTAATCCGCAAACGATGCAAGTAAATCCTGAATACAAGGACGTGACAAACGAAATCATGCACTATCTGGCCAGTCGGAAAGACGCTCTGGTTGCTGCTGGAATCAGCCCCCCAAAAATATGCCTTGATCCTGGGATCGGGTTCGGAAAAACCCACCAGCACAATCTTCAGTTGATCCGTGATTGCGGTCAATTTCTCCAGCTAGGATGTCCCGTTTTGGTTGGCCATTCAAGAAAAGGGTTCCTTGGAAAACTTCTGGGAGATAAAACGATGGATCGAGATTCTGCTACGCTCGCTGTTTCTATCCTGCTTGCTCAACAAGGGCTTCAGGTCATCCGAGTTCACGAAGTGCAACAAACTTGTCAGGCGATGAAGGTGCTGCGAGGTGTCATTCAGAGCTAACTTCGTCTCATCATCCAACTTCCCAGCAGCACTCCGGCAATTCCAATCCCAACGAGGATGCCGCAAGGCATCAAAAGTTCCGCATAGCTGAACTCGCGCCAAATCGCACCCTCCACGGCCAAGACCGACCACTTTACCGGACTGAAGTGACTTAGGGATTGCATGAATGATGGCATGAACATGACAGGGATCATGCCACCTCCTAGCATCGCCATTACCATGTTGATCGCCCAACCGGATCCGTTGACAGACTCTTCTGTTTTTCCCAGGTTGGACATCACCATCATGATTCCAACAAAACAGCCGGCCACACAAAATGTAGACAGAATCAGTTTGGGATAGCTGTCCGGTCGCATATCCAAAGCCACTCCCAGCCCGGTCATCATGGCGACTACGATCATCACCGAAATGAAGCAGGCAAGTGCTTTTCCACAAAGCACTTGAAATTTGGAAATGGGTGCTACCTGCAGTCGTGTCATGGTGCCGTGAGTCCGCTCTTTGGCGATCGAACCAGCAAATCCAGCGACGCAAGCTAGAATTCCCCACATCATTGCCTGCGGGAAACTGACATCCCATTTGGATTTCGTCTTCATCAATTGACCTTTTACGCTGTTAGGGTCAATCTTTCGAGTCACATCGATCGATTCGATATTGGCAAATTGAAAACCAGAACCACTTCCCGGGCCCTCGATCGTATCGTCAGACTCAGTTTGCAGTGCATCAATGCTGTCGACCATGCCCTCCAATGAATTCAAAAAAGTCGATACAAGCAATCGATTTGCTACGCTGATTTCCTGGTCTGCCTTGAGTTGATCCTTGGACCGGTCGATCATGTCTTGCATCGCCATGGAATCCTGCATCCGTTCGCTCGACAACTGCCCGATGGTTTCCATGATAAAACCTTGCAGCATGGCTGATTCCGCATTCCGAGATGGATCGACTCCAATTTGAATCGAAGGAGCTTCCTCCCAAAAGAAACCGGCCGTTTCTCCGAACCCTTCGCCCAGCACAATCATGGCGACACGACTCCCTTTGCGGACGCTTTCCCTTGCTGGATCGAATTCCATAGGGGTGCAGTCGACCGAATCATTTTGCTGGATCAAACTGACAAATTTTTCTGAGACATCGGTTTTGTCTTGATCGACAATCGCAACTTTAATTTGGCTTTTTTTGCCGGTGCCAGAAGAATAATTCCCGGTAATGGTGCCGAAGAAAAGTCCCATCAAAATTGGAAAGCCGATGATAAAAAAGGCTCCCAGTTTGTCACGAAACAATAGTCGGAGATCTTTGATCGCCATGGTGAAAATTTGGCTCATCAGTCTCGCAAACTCCTTCCCGTCAAAGTCAAAAAGACGCTTTCCAGACTCGGCTGAGCTACGTTAAGCGTCAAGAATTGGACCCCTTTTTGAGTCAGTCTGGCAACTTCTTCAAGAGGTTGTTCGGATTCAAACTGAATCGTGGTTCCATTGATTTCGCCGGGCAAGTCGACATGAGCCGGTGATTCGACTAACTCACCCGAAACCATCGAGCAGCCGCCGTATTTTTCCAGCAAGCCTTGAATCGAATCGAGGGCCAGCATCTTGCCGTGATCGATGATCGCGACCCGATCGCACAACCGTTGGGCTTCTTCCATGTAATGAGTCGTATAGAGGATAGTTAACCCTCGTTCACGCAGTGTTTCGATACATTCAAAAATGTGGTTCCGCGATTGAGGATCCACACCGACTGTTGGTTCGTCCAATAATAGGATTTCAGGTTCGTGAATCAGTGCGACAGCAATATTCAACCGTCGCTTCATTCCGCCTGAAAAAGTTTTGACGCGATCTTTAGAACGATCTTCCAATTGAGCAAACTCAAGGGACCACTCGACTCGCTGTTTCAAAGCAGTGCCAGAAAGCCCGTAAAGCTGGCCAAAGAACTCCAGGTTTTCGGTAGCGGTAAGGTCGCTGTAAAGCGAAAGTGCCTGAGGCGCGATCCCAATCAATCTTCGAACCGCTGGATCAACCGGGTTGCCTTGTCGATTTCCATCTTTGGCACCAACAATCACCTCTCCTTCATCCGGTTGAAACATTCCGACAAGCATACTGATCGTCGTCGTTTTGCCTGCTCCATTAGGGCCGAGCAAACCCAGCGTTTCCCCTTTTTCGATGCCGAAACTTAACTGATCGACTGCGATATGGTCCCCGTAGCTTTTTTTCAGATTGGAGACCAAGATAATCTGATTTTCCAACGAATTCACCTCTCACTGGCCGCATCAATAACCGTCATAAGGATAGCATTCGACATCCGAGTCCAAATATTAACAGTAATTTCCAATCGTTTGATGATTTGCCGGTAAGCTTGCTTGGAATTAAGAAAAACTTCGGGCAATGAACGATTTGATAGATGATCAATGGAATTGCAACCTCGGTAATCTGTCGGCCACCGGCTGAATGAGTAGGTTAGGTTTTGTCTGTCAAGGGTTCAAGTAACATCAGCTCCAGCCACGATGTGGCGACATGATAAAGCCTTGGGCTTAAGCCCAATGGAATTGTGATCCCCAAACCCTCGGCGAGTCCTGAAGGGAAGGCAGAGGCGATCACTCGCACAACTTCTATCGCGTCTTTGAGGCTTTGCCTTCGTTTCGGTTTCGTGATCCACGGTTTGGCAACCTTGGCTACAACCTATCGTCCCTTCCGGACTATCAAACGTGATCCACGGTTTGGTAACCGTGGCTACAGATCCGTCCCCGGTGCACTAACCATGATGGAAATTCGATCTGCAGCCACGAAGTGGCGACATGATAAAGCCTTGGGCGTAAGCCCAAGGGAATTGTGATACCCAAACCCTCGGCGAGTCCTGAAGGGACGGCAGAGGCGATCACTCGCACAAATTCTGTCGCCTCTTTGAGGCTTTGCGTTCGTTTCGGTTTCTCAATCCACGGTTTGGCAACCGTAGCTACAAATTATCGTCCCTTCGGGACTATTCAAACGTGATCCACGGTTTGGTAACCGTGGCTACGATCTATGTCTTTGCCAGACTAACCTGCGGTTTGACATAGCCATTGCAGGGGCCACGCCTGTTGAATACTTACCCGCCGACGGTGTCTATTCGATCATCGTTTTGATCAAAATCGCACGATCCGTATTGAGGTTTTTGCCGGGCTCAAAACCGACCGGAATCGAACGGTCAAAAATAAAGAATCCACGGTGACGCTTGATTTCTCCTGTTTCGCTGCCGTTTTCAACTCCCAGGCTCCCGGTGGGAGCACCGCTGGTTTTTAAATTACCACTACCATCGACTTCAAAAAATCCTACTGAAATCCAGATTGCAAATACTGATGATCGCGTCGTCACTAAATTGCCAAGTCGTTGCCTCATCTCATTTCGAAAATAGGCACTACGGCGTGGATTGTTATATCTTTCGCCAGCTATCGCATCGAACAGAGGTTGAGATTCATCATCAAATTCAGCGCGATAAAACCCTGCGTCGGCAGAACGAAGTTCAACATCGGATCCACCTGCAAACAGGCCGGTTTTTTTCCTTGGGGCAATCATGTTGTGAGAAATATAGGCTCGATAAGGGTTGTCTGTTCGAGACTGGACCCAGGTGTCGAAGTCCATTGCGACTTCGAATCCATCCATCACTCCGTTCCAGACGCGGTCGTCGCTGATCGTGTTTAGATTGACTTTTCCTGGATACCGGTAAGTGGATACTTTGTCGAATGGTGCCACCATTCCATAGGAAAGTGTGTGTCGATCGTTCACGAAAACGCCGGGATTCA
>JBCCSJ010000171.1:0-12072 GCA_039200505.1 Planctomycetota bacterium
CTATATTTTGCTTGGAGGTTGAATCCTCGAAGTTGGCGTAGTGACGATAAAGCTGAGCGATCCAAAGCGGTCCTAATTATCCTTATCTTTGCAGTTGTAGGAATTCCTGCAATGATAAATGCAGGAAAAATCATCGTGTCCGGGTAGTTCCACGTATAGCTTAAAGAAAAATCGATCCAGTTGAGCTTCAGGGAGCGGAAACGTGCCGTCTTGTTCAATTGGGTTCTGGGTTGCCAGTGTGAAAAAGGGTGGATCCAGTAGATGGGTTTGGCCCGCTACAGTGACGGATTTTTCCTGCATGGTTTCAAGTAACGCCGATTGAGTTTTTGGCGTCGCTCGGTTGATTTCATCGGCTAACAAGATGTTACAAAAAACAGGTCCAGCTTGAAATTCCAACTCTTTGTTACCATTTTTGTCGATTAAAATTTGGGTGCCGACGATGTCCGCAGGTAGCAAGTCGGGAGTGAATTGAATTCGTTGAAATTTCAGATCCAATGCCTGGCTGATGGTATTGACCAAGGCAGTTTTGCCCAAACCGGGGACACCTTCCAGTAAGACGTGACCCCCGCAGACAATCGCAATCAGCACATCTTCGATGACTTGTTCCTGACCTACAATAAATCGAGAGACCTCGTTGCGAATTCGATTGAAGGTCTCAATAAACTTCTCGGCGGCATTTTCTGTGGACGTTGTTGAGGTGGTGGACACGCGTTTGATCGCCTTTTAAAAATGATAGGTGAGGAATGCAAAACGATTCCAGGTAGATGGTTACTGGCCAGTTTGAATAGATGACTAGCGCTGATCGTTAGAGGTCTCTATTTCTGCTTCTGTTCCTCTGCCGCGTGAATATTGGTGAAATAGTTTTTGACGCCCGTCTTGAGTTCTTCAGGAACGTCTTCCCGTTGCACGAACGATTCAACTTGGCGTTGAAATTCACGTTTGGTCTGGGAGCTTTTTCGATTTGATACGCCAGTGCCATCATCTGCTGATTCCAGTTTTGTTAAAGATGGGCCGTTCCCTTTTTGTCCTTTGAGGGCTGTGGTTTGTCCATTGTCGATCATCGGGTCTCTTCCTTCGCGAGTCATATCGCTGGTGCCGGTGCCTGGTTTTTGTCCGCCCGGCGATTTGGATTGAGCCATCATGCTAGTCGATGCTTGGCATTGTGAGCATTTTTGGCTTAACGATTTCAGTTTGGCCTGAGCACTCCGCTTCTTTGCCATCTTTCTCAACTTTTTACCAAGCCTGTCGAGTTCGTCTAAAACATTTTGTTCACATGCTCGGCAGTTTTCGCATTCTTCGCACTCCTCAAAGTCTTCGATGTCCATCCGCTGCAAAATTTCCATCTCATCATCAAGATCTTCCACGGCCTCATCCAAGTCTTCGAGCATCTGATCGAGTTCCGATGACTCCGAGAATTGCTCATTACCGTCGCCGGGCTGTGAACCAGCGGTATTTTTGGATGGATTGCTACCGGTCCGGCTGCGATTGTTTGAACTAGGACGACCATCGTTGTTGCTTTTCAGGCCCGATGACTGGTTTTGGGATCCGCGTGCGGCCAATCGTTCAGCAACATTGGCCATCCGTTTGGCTGCTGCCTTAAGTCGAGCGAGGTCTTTGCGTTTTTGCGAGAGGTTTTTGAGGTCTTTTGGTTTCAATCGTTCTGGTTTTAAATCATCAAGCTCGGAATTTGCTTTTTCGTATTTTTTTTGTTTCAACGATTCGGCAAGCTCTTTAAGGCGGGCTTCTTTCTGAAGCTCTTTGGCAACTTCGTCCAGTAACTTTTCATCTTTGCGTTGGCTTAAGGCTTGTGCGGCCTTGTTCAGATTCATTTCAAGCCGAGCATACTGACGCATTGCCTCTTTGCGATCCTTGGTTTTTTTCAACTCATCAACCCATTTTCGCAGCTTGTCGGGTTCAAGTAGTTCCTTTTCTTCCTGGTCGAGCCCTTTTTCGAGTTCGTCGATCAATTCCTCCAATTCACGATTTGCGATTTCGGTCGCAATAAGAGTTGCCTGCTGTGATTCCAGGCGTTTGCGGGTCTCCTCACTGGGCCCTTTAAATCCTAAAGCAATCGCAACAACCAGAAGTATGAGTCCGCAACTGGCAATTCGCCAAGGAACTTGGAATCGAATGGAGTTCAGATTAGATTCATTGACAAGGCTTGCCGTTTTGGCTGCTTGAAGATCGTAGAAGCCACCATCACGTCCTTCTTCAGCGAAGTGACTGCAAGAGATTACTGCATCTTTCAGTCCATAAAAATCGTCGGCGTAATTCGCCACTTCATCGGACGAACGGCGACCCAAAAAGTATACGGGTAACCCAACACCAACAATCACGCATCCAGTGATCATCCAGCTTTGCCAAGGCACAGCATAGCCGGCGAGCACATAAACGATACCTATGATTGACATACAGGTTGCGAATGCCAACAGAGCCAGGAACGCAACATAATAGGCGTGATGGCAATTCAAACGCCGACCGGCAGATTTGACAAATTGCTGCACGCTGGATGATGTTTTGTGATTGGATTCAACCATAATGATTATCTAAATTTTGGAAAAAACTTTAAGTGAGCTACCGTCCCAAGACAATTTTTATTTCAGTTTAGTAGTCAACCTATTGTAGGTGAGTGGATTTTTGCCCAACAGTAATGACGTATCGATATCGGTGAGCTGTTGCCTGGCTTCTTCTTTGCGATCCAATGACATCAGGATATCAGCGAATTCGACTTTTCGGTTCATCAAAGCCTGCCCTTGCTCTTTGTCGGTTGCTTCGACAGCCGCTTTCATGGACTCGACGGCTTTTTCAAGTTTTTGGTTGGCGACTTGAGCCTTGGCAACTTGACGCCAGATCTCACCATCGACCGATTCGATTTCGGCCAATTCGCCTCCGAGGTCAGCGATTTGCAGTTCTGTAAGCAGCTTCGATTCGGTGATAGCTTGAATGCCAAACTTTCCGTCACGGCAACCGTCGCAGCTTTCTTGAATTCCAGATTGGAAGTGTCCTGTTCCGACGTCTAAGCCTGACTCGGCTGCCAATTTCCAAGTCTCCTTGACCAGTTCGAATCGGTCGTCTGACTGTTGATATCGGTCGTTTTTTTCGGCAAACTCTTGCAAAGAAGGCCAAAGTGAGTCTGTGTTGCAATCTCCGAACGGTTGGTACGGTTCATCTGATTCTTTTTGTCCGTCTGGTATTTCAATGGATTCCATCCAGGTTCGCAGTTCGTCACTTTTTTGAGCTACGATATGAGCGATCAATGTGACTTCCTGCATTTTGGAACCGCGGAAGCCGCGTTGTTCTGTGAAAATGTTACGAAGCGCTGGTAACAGAGCAACTATGTCTTGAGATTTAGATTCAATAATTTTCTGTTTGAAATTAGCAGCGATCTGAGACATCACGCCGTCGACCATCTGTTCATACGCCCAACTTGATGATTTTGGCTCGTAAGAAATAAGTTCGTTTAACTTCTCGATTGCCTTTTCAAGCATGCCTTGCCGAACACGCATCGCGATAGACTCAGCAAACATTTTCTGTTGAACTTTGTAAGCATTTGAGTTGTTGTCGTCGAATAAATTTTCAGGCCCAAGTTTGTCTGCGATCTCATGAAGTTCGTTGGCTACAGCTTCCGGAGGATCGTAGTTGTTGACCAACAGCAGCAAACATCTCTGTCTTCGAGATTTCGATAAAAATTCGGTTTGCAAATACTGTTCAGCCAGAAGTTTCAGGCGATCTTCACGCGCGATAGTCGGTTGGTTGTCGGGATCTTTGGAATCGGGAAGCCCGGCAATAAACGCTTCGGCAAGTAATTTTTCATCCGGTTTGTTAAATACTTTGACAAATGCCTCGATGTTGTTTTCGGTTTCTGCACTGAAAACTTCGTCCAAAGGATCTTGGTCGTAATTTCTATAGTATTGAAAAGACTGGCTAGAAGACTGACTCCAGATATCTTGGGTCACCGATTTGGCAAGTTCCGGCATTTTTCGATTGATCAAGGTCAAGACAACGCGGCGACTTGCTCCGTTGCGAATTGATCGAATGATGCGTTCCACCTTGGCACGTGCGTCGATTCGGGCGAACAGCTTGATTGATTCGACCACTTGAACTGTCCGAGAATCGTAAGAGAAGTATTGTCGGCCGCCACGTTGTTTTTGCATATTTCGCAAAACCACGTTTGAAAATATGGTTGCTTTTTCTTTGAACTCGGGCGAGTCTTCAAGAAGATTTATCGAAGTTAGTAAAGTAGTTTCAAGTTCGCTGCTTAGTGGATAATCGGTTGCTAAAGCCTCTTGGCCAATCTCGACTGCTTTCCAAACGTATTCGGCAGGAAGCGATTGGTCGACGGATAGCCAATATTGAATGATGGTCGCTTTAGACACCTGACCTAAATCGGGGTCGTCCAAAATGCCTACAAACAATTGCTGTGAGTCGCTGGCTTTGAGGTTGCGGTCAGTTTTTGGAACGAAATTTCCTTTGGAACGACTCGATTGTTGTTGGCGGGAAATTCGGGACATATCGGCCAGATATAGCGAGGCAAGCAGATCTTTGGCGACGGCTGCATATTTTCCATTTTTCGCTTCCAGTTCCGCCCATTGGGTCACTTTGACGGACTGTGAGTCATCGAAACCTTTGAAAAAGAGATCAGCAAATACGGGAACGAAGGGCGTTGTATCGACGCCGTCCAATTGGGCACCGATAGTGCGATAGAATCCGTCAAATCGGGCGACATCGTTATCTTTAAATTCATTTTCCGATGACGATTGGACCAATTGCGTATTGAGAAAACTGGCCAAGGCAGATTTTTTGCTGTATCCTAAAGCCACCTGTTCGTTATTCTCGTCTTCAATCAGTTTTTCGAGAATCTTGAAACTGTTAAAGTCCGTGTTCCCTTCGACCAAACTGTCGGCTAGTTCGTTAGCAAGTGATTCGTCTCCGAAGGGACCGCGATTCCGGGAGGATGATTTGGCTAATTTAAGGGCATGTTCGTAAGTCGTCTGCCACTTTTCGATATCTGCAGGACCGAGCCGTGATAGGATCGATTTTGCCAGTTCGCTATATGCATACTCTTCAATGTTAAGGTCACTGAGTCGTTTAGCATTCATAAATTCCACGAACTCGGATTCAAATGATTCACTCAACAGGTTTGCCACAAAATCACGGGCTGGCTTAGTCTTGTTGCTAACTTGGGGGTAGTTGCGGGAGCGTGAAGAAAGTCCTTTCACAAAAATTGCAATTCGTTTTTGTTTTTCTTCCGGCAATTGTTGGACTTTGTCGAGGTGTTTTTGAAGTGCCAGCATTGCCTGCTGGCTCAGATCGTAGGAATCTTTAGCGACTTCTAACAGGAACTGTTCGCCAAAGCTTAAAGATTTTTTATCACTAAGAATGGAAACGAGTTCTTCGTTCCATGGATTTGACTGGTATTCAAGCGCGTCATATAGCTCAGCAAGAATGGTGGATTTTCCATCTGGATTGACGTAAGGATCAAATGATTCAACGTCCTGCAAAAACGGGGTGGCTTCATTAATCCAATCCATCAATTCGTTGGCTGATTCGAATTCGCGGAATTGCTGACCTACCTGTCTACTTATCTGCTGATTCATCGACCCAAATCCAAGCTCATGACTCTTCTTAATGGCAAGCAGAGCGGTGCTTTTATTCGATGATAAAGATCGGAAAAAAGTCGAAACCTTAGCGACTTTGGCCATGGTCCTGGCTGACATCGAATTGCGAGAGCGACTCATCTCTGAAATCAGCTTTTGTAGGCTTTCCAACTCTGCTTGATCTCCGATAGCCTCTTTAAGATACCGGTCGATCAACGTCTCGGCTCGTTCAATACCAAATCGCTGCGTGACACGTTCGGCATAGGAGGCGAAAGCTTCGATTCCAGAACCTGCGTAGTAATTTCTGGGTGACCGGCTTTTTTCGGCAAGTGCTTTTTCCAGAATAAGGTCGTCTATAAATATGTTTCGTTTGGTCGTATCCCAGATATCAATTATTTTTACGAGAGTGACCGAATCTGGATCAGGACGTCGTTTGGTTTCGATCTGATTCAGCAAGTTTCGAGCGATGGTTTCGAACTGCTGATCGCTCGACGTAAATAGCCACAGCTGATCCGAAAATGCTTTTGCCGAATCATCTTTGCCAGCCGCTGTAAGACGTTCGGTGACTTCTTTCTGCCATCTGTCACGCTGGGTTGAATCAAGCAGGCCTATCGTTGAAGCAAGGAATTCGACTGGCGTTTGAGGTTCTACCATTTTTTGAGGTCCGGCAGAGTCGTAACCATAGCTATTTTGATAAAAAGAGGATGAGTAGCTGATTGGACCGCTGACCTTTCGCGTTTCTTTGTTGACGATGACAGCTATTGCCGTATCAAGAAATTCGATCTTCTGATCTTCATCAAGCTTCTGGTTAGCTTCCCGAGATCGAAGGAGCGCTGTGAAGGCCGATGGTCCGTTTTCAGGATCTGACAACAGGGTGCGGCACAAAAGGTCATGTCGCTCACGTATCTTGTTTTGGATTTCGAAAAAATCTGGACCTGACTTTTTCGTTTCACTCTCGTTCTTGGCAGGTTGCTTTTTCGAGTACAAACTTGGGAGCAAGTCATTGTCTCTATTTTTGGCTTGTCCAAATGTTTGGATAGCATTGGATAGCCAAGCTCGACTAGTTTTCCCATCACTGGGGCTTCCAGCGTAGGTAATAATCGCATCGGCAAGTCGAGCAAGCGATTCGGTGGGTAATTCTGGATTTTCTAGGAGGGTGACCAAACCATTGCCCGCCTGCGAAAAATCTTTTTCGGAAAAATTGGTGAGGTCGATGGCTTGGTTTTCTTTCATTTGCAAACGGAGCAAGCGTAAACGAGCACCAACGCTTTGTTTTTTATTAAGTACCTTGTTGTACGCCTCGATCGCCTCTTTATCGCGGCCAACAACTTCGAGTGCATAGGCATAGTTACCCAAACGGGTCAGTGTCTGGCTTTCGCCTGGTTTGATTTGTTCGATAAATGCGTCTACCAATTCAAAACGTTTGATTTTGGTTTCGAGTTCGGCGGCTTCATAGTCGTTATAGCCAAAGCCATTGGGGTCGAATGCACTTCGAGCCACCCCTTTAAATTCAGAAGCCAGAAGTCGTGCGGCCGATTCCGTTTTGCCGTTGTCCACCAAATCCCGAATCCGTTCGACCGGCTGAGAGCGTGTCGGTGCGGACCCACCAAAAAGACCACCCAACCGGTTCATGATGCCTTGGCCAGCAATTTTTTTCTCCATTTTGTCTGCTTCTTCATTCAGCCCCAAGTCGCTAAACACGGTGACCAACTGCGTACGTTGTTCCGCGTCCAACCGACCACGACGAAGTCGCAGGGCAGCAGCCTTTGCCGAGGCAACAATCGATTTGTTTTTGTCGGCTTTCATGTCGCCAACAAGCTCCTGTAATGCAATTGCTACCAAGCCTTTATCGACTGTCGTTCGGACGTCGCGCTTTAACGGCAAGTTGCGCATTTTTTCGAGTTCGTCGGATGCTTTTTGGATCTGTCCAAGTTCAATGGCAAGTCCCGCCGAAAGCAAAAATGCATCTGGGTTCGGTTGGTCTTGAGTTTTCAGGTCCTCAAGTAGATTCGTCACCGATTCGTACTGCTGTTCTTCTGGCAGCTTACCGCCTTCGGGATTGGTTTGGGCAAGTCGAATTTCCAAAAGGACTTTTAGAATTGGGTCTTTGACTTGATCTTTAACGGCCTGATATTTCTTGTGCCAGGCTTCTGGGTCGATCACACCTACGTCTGAAAATTCGGAAAACGGATCGAACCTATCGCTGGAGCTGGAAAATCCAAGTTGTCCAACAATCGTCGGAGGAACACTGGAAAGCTGCTTAGGTGGGAACGAAATCATTTGCACCATGCTTTCACTGCGGCCACTCATCGAAGAGTACATGGGGATAGTCGACTTCCCACCGTTCTGTTTGGATCGAAGAATTTCTTCATCCAAAAGACCGATGAACGGAGCAGCGTCAGGATTATTTTTTAAAGCGTTTGCGACCATCGAAAACGCCCAGCCAGACATTTGTGAGTTCTTGGTCCGGGGATACCACTCGCGAAGCAATCTGCCCAAGTCAGTTTTCTGTTGATCGGTAAACTCGTTGTCGAGTTCAGGAAAAGGCCCGCCGGTAGCCAAGTACCGGGCCAGCATTGCGACCATCATGTCATTGGCATCCAGTTGATCGGCATTGGCCAGCTCGGAATCGAGTAACGCGTGATGTGCGACACCTTGAGCAGCAGCTTGTAATGAAAAGCAAAAAGCAAGCTCGGGATAATCAGCTTTGAAGTTCCGATAGTTACTAATGGCGATGTCAGCAGGAATAGGTTGTTCGTCCATCCCAGCCATGCATGACAATGCCATCGCGGCTTTGTTGTCGGGATATTTCTCGTATAGCCTTCCACCGTTGACGGTTTGGATGTTGAATTCCTCTTCCATTAAGATTTCATGGTTGGCGATACCTGCAACTTTGATGGATTGCTTAAGCGATTCTCGTTTTTCTTTATCGAAGTTTGCAGCAATGGTTCTCAGGTGCGCTATGGACAATTGTCGACATTCTTCCGGTGTGTTGGGCAACCAGTTGTTTCCTGACATCATGCCGATAGAAAACCCAAATCGGTTGTAATCCTCTAGATAGGAGTAGGCTGAGCTCTCCTGAACCCCCGCGATCAACAGCTCATAGGCCTCTGGTGGAAGCATCTTCCGAACGGATTCCATTTGACTCAAGAACGGATTGGACGTCGCCTTGAGTCCGGTAATTTCTTTTTGACTATTGAGTAGGGTCAGTAAAATGTCAGCAGCATCGTCGTAGGCTTCTGCCTGTTCCTGGATGATCGCAAACAGATATTGAATCCGAAAGTCATCGGGGAAACGGCCTGCGTACTCAGTGATAAATTGCTGGGCGAAATCCCATTCTTCGTTTTCAATGATGGCGACGGCAATTTTTTCAACTTCTCGCGGGTCTGCATTGGCCCCACCCAGGGACTCAAACAGCATTGAATAGCCTTTGGCAGCGTCATCAAACTGAATGTATAAGGTCGCAATCCGCTGACGTGTTCGATTGGTTTTATCGAGGGGCTCAGCTTTTTGAAGTGTCTCTATCGCGTTTTGCCAATCTCCTTCGCGTTCTTCCAACCGAGCAATTTCCTGAAGCAGACCAAGATTGTCTTTCTGCAGGCGGGTAGCTTCCAGGAGTGCTGTCCGACGTTCTTCATAGTTGTCGGCAACACGATGCACTTGGGCCAGCGCTAAAAGGGGTTCGATAGATTGAGGGTTGGATCGTCGGCGTTCCTCAATTTTGTTAACGAGCGATTCGATGTTACCCTGCTCATCGGCAGCTTCGGCGAGTTGTTCCGACCAGCGAAGTTTGTCGCCCAGCTTTTGCGACGATTCGAATTGTTTCCAGTAGATTCTTTCGGCTTCGTTATATTGCCCTTTATTGCGGTATCGTTCGGCAAGTTGCCAATGCAGATCAATGTCTTCTGGAAACTTGCGTGTAGCCTGCCGCAATGCCAAGATCGCTTCGTCCAGTTTCCCCATCCGGTCCAATATGCTGGCTTCATTGGTCCAGGGCAGGATGGAGCCTGGAGAAATTTTCTTCCAGTCTTCGACCCATTTTAGCGCGACCTCCAGCTGCCCATCACGCAAAAGATAATCAATCAGTTGGCGGACATTGTTCGTCTTGCGACCGCCGGGCATGTCTAGCCTATCTTTCGCCGCTTGAGCAGCCTTGTCCCACTCTTGACGACTTACAAACAGTCGGATTTGCTGACTGGCTAGCATGTGTTGAGATTGTTGCCTCATCTGCTGGTTCTGCTGAAACCCTGACTTTTCCCCGGCAATCTGCTGCAAAGTGGAGGCGAGTATGTCGTCTGCCTTTTGGCTCTCGCCAGCCAATTCGAAAAGTTCAGCCAGTAGGCATGTCGTTGAAACTCTTCTCTTTGAGTCCTTAAGAAGCTGTTGTCGAACTTGATCAAACTGTTCCGATTTGGAAATCACCTGGACAGCCTGTGCCAGGCAAACGTCCAATTCAAGCGAAGATTGGGCGAATCGAACGCGGCTCAAAACCCATGGAACTGCCTGTTCAATCTTCTTGAGTGAAATGGCTTCGGTGCAGAGTTGACCGAGGAAGCTCGGATTCAATTTGTATTTTTCGTACTCCGATTCGAGCATCTCGAAGGCTGCCTGATGCTCCTGACGCGAACTCATGATCCTGGCGACGCGGACCAAACGTTGTGCGTCGTCACCTTTCCCAAGTTCTTTCCAAATCGTAATCGCCTTCTCTTTCTGTCCGCTTCGGTAAAGGTAGTCCGCCCATGATTCCTGGGCGGTAGCGCTTTCCGGATATTTGCTTAGACAGACTTCGTAAATTCTGGACGTGTTGCTTGCATCTTCAAACTGATCGAACAAACGGGCGACTCGTAAGTAGGCGTACTCACTCTGGTTATTGATCTCTACAAACTTATCTAGCGTCGTAGCGATTTTTTCATTCGTCGTTTCAGGATTGGACGAATGGTACAATTTGGCAAGCTTAAGCCGTAGTTCGCCGTCGTCCTTGTTCTGTTGTACAAGAGATTCTAACTGCCTAATCGCAAGCTCAAGTTCCTCATTTTTTACAAGTGCCGAAATGTAAGCTTCTACATTGCGGCGATCGCCGGGCGTCATTTCAACGATATTTTTGTATTCCTGGAGAGCTTCATCAATTAAGCCCAGTTCCAGTTTGATGCGAGCGGATGCCTTTCGAATAGCCAGCCGTTTTGCATCTTTTTTAATCATTGCCTTGTAATGGTCGTTTAATCCTGTGAGGTCATCTTCACGTCGGAAAAGAGTTTCAACTTGGCCGAGAATTTCTCGTTCCAGCCAAGTATCTGCGCCAACTTGGCTTAAAGATTGCTCATAAATTTCGAGGGCTTGTTTGCGACGACCAGATCGCTGAACGATGTCACCCTTGCGAAGTTGACGCATCACCTTTTTGAACGGATCTTTCGTTCTGGCAATGAGTTTGTCAGTTAGCGTTTCCGCTTCCTTGTATAACCCCTCCTGTAGCTGGAGTTCAATCACTTCGTCAGCAAGATAGTCGTCATCAGGGTTGTCACCCAAAAGCTGGTGCCAAATTTTAATCGCTTCGTCATTTTGTCGATTGCGAACATAAAGCTTCCCACGAAGCTGGGCGATCTTATTGCTCACGTCTTGTTTTGGATTGGACTTGGACGCAATCGCCAAATCGGCCAATGCCTTTTCAAAATCGAGCGTACGCGCCTCCACGACCGCTTTTTCGTAGAGGACTTCTGCGTTGCCGGGATCATTTTTCAACGCCTCTCGAAACTGAACCAGAGCCTTGGAATCCTCTCCCTGTTTGGAATAAAAGAACGCCAGAAGAAGGCGATCATTGGTATCTTTCGACTCTTCGACCGCATCGACCAACTTTTGCTCCAGGTTTTCAATCGAAGATTCGTCGAGCCAGCCGATGACAAAGCGATCGAAAAGGTAGCCTCCGTTGGGGCGTTTGCGAAGAATTTCGTAATAACGATTCGCTTTAGATGTGGCGTCGACTTGAAATGGCGCGGAGAATAATAATTGGATAGCAGTAAACCAAAAGAGGGTCGCAAGCAGAATGGTTCGCAACATGTTTCTTATAATTCCCAAAGAATAGGTACCTGGATCCGAACGAGATTTGTGCTTGACCAGATGATTAAAAATAGAACATCCCAGACAGGATGGGATCTGGAAAAGTTATCCGCAGGTCTTCAGTCAGACATTCTTCAGCATACTATTTTTGTAGACGAAGCGGAAATAGTTCGATCTATTTCATTGAAGCTTTATCTAATTTTCGAAAAAGAGCGAATTAAATTAGAGGCCGTCCGTCTTGTTCAAAGCTTATTCGGACCGACCGATTTTGGAGAGAAGCTTGCAACTTGTCGGTAGCAAGATTCAGTAGACTGGTGTCACCTCCGGTATTACCCAAGTCATCTTATCCGCAGTTGCTGAATAGAAAGCGGGTGTAGATCAAAAGATAAATCAATTTCTGTTCGTAGCTACTGCTGGATTGCAG
>JBCCSJ010000172.1:0-12051 GCA_039200505.1 Planctomycetota bacterium
ACTGAAAACAGAACGGCACCATGAAAACGGACGAGTTGCGGCAAAAGTATCTCGATTTTTTTGAAGGGAAGGGCCACACCGTATGCCCCAGCGACGTCATGGTGCCGAAGTGGGATAAATCCGTTCTCTTTACCCCTGCGGGAATGAACCAGTTTAAAGACCATTTTTTGGGTAAAGTCGATCTTGAATTTACTAAGGCGACCACTTCGCAAAAATGTCTGCGGACTGGGGATATTGAAAATGTAGGGCGAACCGCCTACCACCACACGTTTTTTGAAATGTTAGGAAACTTTAGTTTTGGAGATTATTTCAAAAAGGAAGCGATCCATTGGGCTTGGGAATTTTTGACTGACAAAAAATGGTTGGCATTTGATCCGAATCGCCTGACGGTATCCGTTTACCTCGACGATGATGAAGCTGCCGACATTTGGCACCAAGAAATTGGGCTGTCGCTGGACCGGATCGCCAGACTGGATGAAAAAGAAAATTTTTGGCCAGCCAGTTCTCCTTCAAAAGGACCTGACGGAGTTTGCGGGCCATGTAGTGAGATTTTTTTTCATCCGGACGATGGGCCGGAATGTGAAATTTGGAATTTGGTTTTTACCCAGTTCAATCGTGTCGGAAATCCACCGGACAATCTTGTTCCTTTACCAAGCAGAAACATCGACACTGGAATGGGGCTGGAGAGAACATCTGCCGTCTTGCAGAACTGTTCTACGAATTTTCATATCGATACGTTGTACCCAATCGTTCAGGCGGCCGCAGAAGTCTGCGGGGTCAAGTATGAAGAAAAAACCGACAACGGTCGCCGCATCCGGAGGATCACAGACCATGTCCGCGCCTGCTCGTTGGCGATTCATGAAAATGTTTATCCAGGCACGAAAAAAGAAGAATCGGTAATTCGTCTTTTGCTTCGGCGAGCGGTGCTGCAAGGTTACGAAATTGGGCTGCGAGATCCATTTCTGTTTCAACTGGTACCCGACGTGGTGGATCAATTGTCGTCCGCTTACCCAGAACTCACAACAACTGTGGAACGAGTGCAGTCAGTGATTAAGCTCGAAGAAGAGGGCTTTTACGGATTGATTGACCAGAATATTTCCCGGATTGATTCGATCATTCAGGATGCCGTAAAAAATGGTTCGACCAAACTGAATGCAGAACAGGTCGCACTGGCCTATCAGACGCATGGCGTTCCCCCGGAAATTGCGGAATCTGTTGCCGAAAAGAATGGGCTTGCATTCGATTGGGAAGCATTCGAAGCAGCCATGTCGGTTCACGGCGAAGCGAGCGGCAAAGGTAAAAAAACGGTGATGGGCGACGCGGGACCGCTCGACCTGATCAAGCGAGACGTAAAATCGACTCGTTTTCTTGGGTACGAGAAGCACCAATGTGAGACCATCGTCAAAGGCCTGATTGAAGACTTTGAAGGGGACGAGTCATCAGTGGATTCTTTGACCACATCGGAAGTTAACAAGCAATGCGTTGTCGTACAGGAAACCCCCTTTTATGCCGAATCGGGGGGACAAGTTGGCGACCAGGGAATTTTGACCAACGACGACGGAGAATTTGAAGTTTGGGATACTCAGAAAACAGGAGATGTTTTTTACCTGATCGGCAAAACAATCAAAGGTAAAATTTCCGTTGGAAGTTCTGTCAAGTGCTCCGTAAATACCGCGCGAAGAGGCGGGATTGAAAGAGCCCATAGCGCGACTCACATCCTTCACTATGCGCTTCAGCAAAACCTTGGCAGCCACGCCCAGCAACGCGGGTCTAAGGTTTCCGATGACGAATTGCGATTTGATTTTGCCAACATGGAATCGGTTGATCCTGAAGTCCTTGATCGAATTGAAAAACAGACCAATGAAAAAATTCAGCACAGCGAATCAGTGGTTGCCAAAACGATCCCGCTAGACGAGGCCAAAAAACTGGGGGCCATGATGTTGTTCGGTGAAAAGTATCCCGACCCTGTCAGAATGGTTTCTATCGGTGACTACAGCCGAGAACTTTGTGGGGGGACTCATGTCGGAAATTCCGGCGATGTGCGTAGGTTTGAAATTCTTTCCGAGACTCCCTCTTCAGCAGGGACTCGAAGAATCCAGGCCATCACCGGAGAAAAAGCCGAACAGTATCAACAACAAATCACTCAAAGTGCCGTTTCTATTTGCACCGATCTAGGCGTGGACGTCGATGAGATCGGAGCCAAAGTGGAAGAACTAAGCTCAACAATCAAGAGTGCTAAAAAACAGATCGAATCGGGACAGTCGAAACCGATTGAATTTAAAATCGGTTCGGTAACGGGCGTGTCTTCGGTCGACTACCTGCCGGCTCGCGACGCACTTCGAAAGGCATCTCGATTGTTGAACATCGCGATTTCGGGAGTGCCCGATAGAATTCGAGCGATGCTGGCCGAATGGGAACAACTGTCAAAAGACCTAGAAAAACTTAAGTCGGTTACAAGCATTGATCTGGACGAGCTATTGGCATCCGCCGAATCAAAAGGAGATGTCAAAGTGGTTGTCCGCGAAATTCCGGGGATCAATGCGGGAATGATGAGAAAGATAATTGACCAGTTAAGGAAAAAATCAGATTCGTTTGCTGCTCTGTTACTTACTAGCCCTTCTCCCGACAAAGTCATTATTGCCGCAGGAATCAGTCGCCACTTGGTGGACCAAGGGGTACATGCCGGAAAATGGATTGGAAAAGTCGCCCAAATTGTGGGAGGCAAAGGAGGTGGACGTCCCGATTTCGCCCAAGCCGGTGGAAATTCTCCAGACAAAATAAAGGAAGCCGTTGACGAAGCTGTCGACATAATTCGGGCTTTGATACCAGCATCGGGATAGTATTGAACCGAATTTGCACGAACGTATGAAACGATACCCCGGCTTTAAGGGTACTAAGATCGTAGGCGGAACAGACCTCAAACCAGCGAATCTTGTGGTTTTTTCATCAAAGACTTTTTAAACTAACCGAACATTTAATCGAAATTTAAACACTTAAACGTGGAGTCAAACAACGATGCGTATCCTTTTTCTTTCCACTTTCATGTTGCTGGCGGCGTTTAGCCAAACGTTGACGGCTCAAACGGCGCCCGAAGAAGCAGTCGTGATCTTTGACGTGAGAATGGACTTAATCGCCAAAAGTGAAGTTGGCAAAAAACTACTCGGCATGGCTGCTATGGGGCAGACCGGCGAAGATGAGCCAGACCCCTCCAAGATGGACCGATTGTTTGGCGCGATGACATTGCCAGGTTCCGTCCAGGAAGCGATGGGGCTTCAAATGGGGCAATTCCCGATGGAGTTATTCGCAAGGATGAAATTTGACGACACCGCTGAGGCCGAAAAATTTCTAAACATGGCGAAAGAAGACAACAGCGGAACCATCGAAAAGAATGGCAAGACGTATTACAAGACTCCCGACGAGGGAGGCCCGATGATGCTGCTGCATGCGATCGATGCGAACACCATTGAAGTCGGTACCGAAGAGTTTGTTACCGATGATCCTTCCGTAATGCCATTTTCCGATGGACTCAAATCTGCTTGGAGCAATGTGCCCAAAGATCAGTCACTCCGATTGGTACTCGATTTGGACGGTGCCAAAGATTTAATCAATGAAGCGGTTGAGATGGGAAAACAGCAGGGTGGTGATCCCATGACCCAGGCTTATCTGGAATTGGTTGATAATATCAAAGACCTTCGAATTTCACTCGACTTGGTGGGGGATAATTTGTTGACGATCCAGGCCGCCGGAGTCGACGCCGAACAAGCAGAAGAATTCAAAGAAGGGCTCGACGCACTTTTGGGGACTGCCAAACTTGCCGGAGGAGCTGGGTTGATTCAGTTGAAGGACGCCAATCCTGACGCTGCTGCGGTTGGCAAAAGTATCCTGGATTCCCTGAACGCCAAACTGGATGGTACCGAGGTTTCAGTTGTAGTTCCAAAGCCAGCTAAATTTGACGAAGTGGTTAGCAAACTAATTGACCAAGTGCCCATGATGATGGGTGGGATGGGACCTGGATTTTAGGATTTCATTTGAGTTTACAAGCTACAAAAAGGGGCCCTCTTGGGTCCCTTTTTTTGTGGCGGAGGATGGCTGCGTGATGGAAAGATGGGGGCAGCGCTATCTTTGAAGTTGAGGCGATATCTTATTGCGTGGTGATGTCCCGCTTAGCCACTGGGACCTACTCGATTGGAATGCTTGGTAAAGCGGCTCAAAGGGAACCGAAGGCTAACGAATGCGGATCAGCTGCGACAATCTAGGAGACTATCGATTGCTTACTTGCAATTGATTTTGAATCACACCAATTCCGTCAATTTTTCGAAGTGCCTCTTGAGCCATTTGCTTCTCAAAAAAAGTTTCGACTTGGCCTTCCAGAATTACTTTGCCCGGTTCGGATGTGACTCTCATCTTCCGGTGATTCAAATGAGGGCTATGAAAAATGGCATTGTACAACTGTTGATGAACCGGTTGGATCGTAGGTGTCATAGTAGTTTAGCCCCGATAGAGTGCGAACAAAGACCGTGGGCATCACTCACGAATTTCAAATAAGTCGTAACTCTGGAAACTCAATCGAATGGGATTGCTGCCCAGAGTGTATAGCTTACGAACCAATGTTGTGGCGGAATTTGAGGGGAATTATCATCCTCCGCTATTGAGTTCTCTTCCGACGGATTCGGATTGGGGCGATTAGGCTGCCCTTTTTGACATCGAAACTGGATGGGTGCACATTCAAATAAAACAGATGCACCAGATCAAAGCGGTCAAAATGGCGAGCCCTTTCCAGCGACGACACAGCACCAGTGTCAGCATACGGCGAGCGTCTTGGGGATCTTGTTGAACCCTTTGAAGCACAGCAATTCTTTCAAGAACACTTGGATGAAAAAGAGTGCGACGTTGGAGTTGATCCGGACAATAGGAAACCAACCTTAACAAAGCGTCCGACATGTCATTGGCTTGCACTGCATCAAACTTGGAATCGCGTTTCGAATAACAGGACACGAGGTCCGATTCGAATTCCATCCCACGGGATAACCACGCCAAAGTAACGATAAGATAAGCAAGATAGATCGAACCACCAATCAAGATTCGGCCGCTTTCGGCTATCGAAATTTGGTCGCAAAGGGAATCGAATTTTGTAGCCACCCAACCCTGCCCCGTGAATTCGCTAATTGCCAACATAACGATCGGCAACAGGATAAATCCACTGCGAATGGGTAGATGGTATCTTTTGAGATGAGCCATTTCGTGTCTGAAAATCGCGCAGATTTCGTTATCTTGAAAATGTTCGATCAGGCGATCTGAAAGAAGCACAAATCGAAGTCTCGGCACAAAACCAACCACCAATGCGTTTACAATCTGGGAACCAGTTTTCCAAACTCGGATGTCCTGGATTTTCAGATGATTGTCGCGGCAGATACGCTCCAAGGGATTCCGAAGATGACTTGTTAGACTTTCGCTATTCCACAACCAACGAAACATCATCGGGCTCAGGCAGGCGGCCAAGACCACAATGAATAAACCGACAACCAGTTGTTCTACCGTTGACAAGGTCTCTACCCATGGAAGTGCGTCCTTGAAAAGCACACCTGCAAGGATTGGGATCAGCACTATGAACAGGTAGACCTGAATGCGAATTTTTACAAATCGAAACCTCTTTTTGAATTCTTTTTCGCGTTTTGTTTTCAAGTGGTTTGCTGTTTGGAGGGCAGACTGGATCTCAAAGAAGATCACCCAAGATAAAACTAGCGATCCGACGATGGGCAAAAGTATGAGAAAGTCATCGACAAGAATCCAATCCTCAAGGCCCCAATTGACGCGAATAATTTTATGCCATTTTAACGCATAAATGGTCGCCATGCTTGCGATGAACCAAACCGCACTGTGGCAGGCTGAAAGCCGACGCATATTGAGTTGGTGATTCTCGTAAGGAATCCCAGGATCGTTCAACCTGCGTGTGAAAAAGATGGTCTGAAGAATCGCCAACGCAGGAACGATAAAAGCGATCAGACCAACAAGTGCAATTCGTACTTTGGGTTGCTCAACCGGACCCGGATTACCGGTCTCGGATGCAAACAAGCAAATCAGAATTACAAACCCAATCAGTAAATTCATCGGTGATCCAAGGCAGACCCTGCCTTGAGTCAAACATCCGTCCTGAAATCTTGATCTAGCATCACCGATCAAGTTGCAATCCGAATGGATAACCAAACCGAATCCACAACGTGGGTGTGCCAATAACTGATTTTATAGTAATCGGAGATCCGATTCTGAATTCTCGTTGCTTTGACTCGCCACTGAATCCAGTTAAGATTTCTTGAACGGGGGGTGCGGTGCTGCGGATTACACCGCTGAAACACTGACGGTTTCAATTTCGATTGCCGAATCCAATACGGAAACCAATCCATCGCTCGGAAGGATGGATGCGATCAACAGCGAATTCTAAAAATTTTATATTACTGGAGCCAATCGGGAAGTTCACCAATTGCGGGCAATTCGATCATCTCGACAGAATCAATCGCGTCATTTTCAAGAATCTTTTGACGAGTTGTGCCAGTCACGACGGAATCGACGTTAAGGACACCGATCGCGTGACCGCCAGGGTGGCTGCTGGATCTTCCAACCGCCATATGTCCGATGTTGACGCTTTCGTTCGCCAATACATTTCCGACATATCCGATGATCCCAGGAATATCGTTGTGGGAAAATATAAGAAGGCTACCATCGAGGTAAGTTTCGATTCGATGATCGCCGAGTCGAACCAGTCGGGGCATATTGTGTCCAAATAAAGTTCCAGACGCCCGTACAGATTTTCCGTCTCCTGAAAGTGAAGCAGAAATCACACTCGCAAATGCCCCTCGTTCGCCCGTTGATTTGCGGACAATGTCGATCCCTCGATCTCTGCATAAAACTTCGGCGTTGATAATACTCGCATCTTCGGTGATCCGTCCCAGTAGGCCGGCACAAAAGGCAGAAACCAGAAGGCGAGTATCTTTGGATGCAATTTCACCCTGAAACTCTAGCTCACAACTCTTTACCGCTCCCCCGTGCCATTGAGAAAGGAACAATCCAAGTCGGTGGGCCACGTCCAGATAACTTCTGAGCGAATTCAAAGTTGCCGGATCAAGCGAAATCGTGTTGACGGCTGATCGGATTTCACCCGTATTGAGAAAATTGACTAGTAAGTCGACCGCTTCAACCGCGACGCCAATTTGAGCCTCTTCGGTGCTGGCCCCGAGATGCGGTGTGCACAGGACGTTGTCCATCTGGAACAAAGGGTTGTCCGTGCAAGGTTCGTCAGGGTAAACATCGAGTGCGACGCCGCCCAGATGACCTGATTCCAGTCCGGCAACGAGGGCTCCATTTTCGTAAATACCCCCCCGAGCACAGTTGATCAGCATCGCTCCTTTTTTCAGCAGGCCGACTTCGTCGTTGCCGATCAATCCTTCGGTTTCCGGAGTCAAAGGCGTGTGAACCGTCAAATAATCGATCTGAGGAAGCAAGTCGGCGACTTCGGCGACTTTGGTGATTCCAAGTTCTTTCGCCCGCTCGTTTGTTAAAAAGGGATCGTAGCCGACGACTTCCATACCAAACGCTTTGGCTCGGCTGGATACCTCTTGTCCGATTCGTCCAAGCCCGATAACTCCCAGCGTTTTTCCAAACAATTGGGAACCCTTAAACTTTTTACGGTCCCATTTCCCAGCTTTCAACGACGCATATGCCGGGGCAACTTTTCTGGATAGCCCAAGCATTAGAGCAACCGTGTGCTCGGCTGTTGAGATCGTGTTACCGGCAGGAGTATTCATCACAACGATTCCAAGCCGAGTAGCAGCTTGTTTGTCGATGTTATCCGTTCCTACACCCGCTCTAACGATTGCTTTTAGTCGTTTATTGCCTTCCAGCGAATCAGCGGTGATTTTCACGCCACTTCGGCAAACCGCACCGTCATATTGGGCCAGTTCCGATCTTAACTCTTCACCGCTCAGCCCAGTTTTAATATCAAATTCGATACCGGACGCTGATTTCAATTTTTCCAGGCCTTCCAAGGCGAGATCGTCCAGAACAATCACCTTTGATATTTTTCCCTGATCCTCAGCGGTAGATATCGGCGAATTTTGGTTGGTGGCGACTGACATTTACCCATTCCTCTGTGCAAAATCATTCATGAACTGGGAAAGTGCCTCAACACCTTCCACCGGCATCGCGTTGTAAATCGAAGCTCGAATGCCACCGAGACTTCGATGCCCTTTCAAAGTAGTCATCCCCTGTTCGGCCGCCTCTGACAGGAATCGGCTATCCAGGTCGTCACTGCCAAGTTTGAACACAACGTTCATCGTTGACCTACTCGATGGAGCAGCATGGCCAGTGTAGAACCCGTCGCTTGCGTCAACGATGTCGTAAAGCATTTTGGCTTTGGATTCGTTAATCGTTTTAACCTGATCCAGCCCCCCCATTTCTTCTTGAAGCCATTTGCAAACCAATCCGGTTACATAGATGGCAAACGTAGGTGGTGTGTTGAATCGGGAGCCACTTTTGGAGTGTTTCGAATAATCGAGGTAACTTGGAATGCGGTCGTCGCAGCGCTCTAGCAGCGATTTTTCAAGGATCACCAAAGTCACTCCCGCGATGCCACAATTTTTCTGAGCACAGGCGTAGATCAATCCGTACTTGGAAACGTCCACAGGTTCGGAAAACATATCGGATGATTTATCTGCTAGTAGCGGAGTGTCTCCGACATCGGGAAGTTCAGGAAATTGAACGCCCTGAATTGTCTCGTTCGATGTGATGTGACAATAGGCAGCTCCAGGCGTAAGACTTAAAGCATCGGTTTGGGGAGTTTGGCAAAACCCTGAGTCCGAGCCATCCCACGCGACGTTAAGTTTTCCGAATCGCGAAACTTCCGCAGCACTCTTTTTCCCCCACGAACCGGTTACGATATAATCGGCGATTTGAGAAGCGTCTGTCAGGAAATTGCAGGGCATCATGACATTTTGCAGTGCTGCTCCTCCCTGTAAAAATAGGATTTCATGGGTATCAGGAAGGTTCACCAATTGAGCCACTCGGTTTCGAGCGTTATCAATAATTAGATCAAAATCTTGACTACGATGACTGATCTCCATCACGCTCGCACCCACACCAGGCAAGCAAATCATTTCATTCTGTATTTGCTGCAGCACACTTAAGGGCAACGTCGCCGGGCCTGCCGAAAAGTTGTAAACACGGGATACTGTTGCTGTTGTCATCGTGTGGTCTACCAAACAGGGGCTGAAAAGGGATGAACGTTCGCCATGGGCAGGGCAACCGACAAATCGGTCTCGAAGTTCACAGATTTTAGTGACACCTTACTAATCTGGGAAGCGTCTCTTTCCTCGACAACGTGTTTATCGCTTCGGGTATCCATCGGTTCGATGCACTCATGCGACGGTAGGAACATCTGCCATTAATCGGGTGGCAATTCAGAAGGCTGACTACTCAAAAGGTCAGCTTTGATCAATCTGAAATTGATCACCATCGGCTTTGTTGGTGAACTTGAATTCGAACGTCTTACCGAGTGAGATAGGGGTCGACGGCTCCATAACGAGCTGGATTCGTATTCGAAGGCGTGTTACCTAGCTGTGGATTGTTACTTGCTGCTCCGTTCTGAACGGGCAGAGCCGCCAAACGTTGTTGAAGGCTTGCCACTCGTTGGGCAACAGCAGTTTGCTGGCGATCCAACTGCAACACTCGCAAATAGTTGTCTAACGCTAAGTGCATTTGCCCCTGAGTTTCGCGAACCAGTCCCATTGATTTAAGTGCACGAACACTGTTAGGGTTGATTTGCAACGCGTCGGCAAGTAGATCAGTCGCTCGGCGAGTGTCACCGTATTCCTGATAAACTCTAGCAAGTTCAACGTACGGATCGGTCGAACCGGGATATCTCTGTTTCCATTGATTCAATAAATCGAATGCAAATTGTTCTCGATTGGTTTCGATCAATAATGCTGCCAGACCTCGGTGAGCATCGGTGTGTTGGTCATCTAAAGAAATTGCCTGTCGGTAAAGCTGTTCCGCTTGGGTCGCCCATTGTTGATTTTTGGTCTGTTTTCCCAGCGCGTAATAACTTGCCCCCAGGTTGTAATAGGCGTTGGCGTTTTGCGGGTTCGCCGACAAAGCTTGTTGGAATTCGTTGATCGCGTTCGAAAAATGGCCATATTCAAACGCTTGGCGACCTTGAACATTGTGCTGTTGGGCCGAAAGATTACAGCCAGCCAACGTCAAGGCGAACACGCCATAGGCCAACAAAGCGATCAAATAGGATGCGTCGTATTTTTGCAGGGCTTGGATTTTCACAGCATTGGGCAACCAAAGAAATCGTACGGTTAAATGGATGCAGAAAAATTGACCGCTCCACCGGAATCCCCGGACTTACTTGAGCTGACGAATTTGGAAAATAGGTGAATATCGAAAGTCGGGCAATGTCGATTTGTCGGAAAGCTTCTGTGATTTTTAATCAAAACGGACTTCGGCTTTGATAAAAACGATGAGATCATCATCAAGGCCCAAGGCAATTATTGAATCTAATGACTCGCCATGAATGAAGTTACCGACTAGCGTCACTGAAGATTCGATTTTTGTGCGTAATTCACTAAGCAAGCCGGTAAATAAGTGTTTCGCGAGTACTAAGCGTTTCGACATTAAACCTGCAAAGATTTCGCAGATTGGGCTTCAATAAATCGCGACATGCGAAATGCAGCAAACATTTGGTAGAAGCAGCGGGCAGCGATGGTTGGAAGCTCCGCTAGAATCAGGCGATCGCCCGACTATTTTCGACGGATCGGAAAGATTGCTGATCGGAGACAGGGGGATTGGTCTTGCCGTCTATCTTTTCGTCCGTCTCGGGCTGAAACAGCGACTGCCGAATGACTTCAATGGATACATTGACCGGGCCGCTTATTTGTCTCACCCCGGGTAGCTCAGTGGAGTAATACACGACAGGCTCGATGTGGTTCAATGGATCGGTAATCTGTTGCCAAGAAGGGATTCTAGGAAGTTGATTGGCAAGATTGAACTCTCGGCTGAAAGGTGAGGTTGAACGAGTCGCTCGGCGTTCGGGTTGTCCTTCGGGTTGAGTTGCCGCCAAAGGTTCGGCTAAATCCAATTCGGGCGAACCGTCTAGTTCAGCCAATCCATGGTTTATTCCTAATTGACTTAGTCGTTTCGATGATGGTGCAGGGCTTAAAAATTGAAGTCCACACATCAACAGAACAGCAGCAGCGGTCACAGAAACGCCCCAAGTAAATCGTTTGAGAATCGGCTGCGAATGTTGATGATTAATTTGATCCCGGGTTGACTGGTTCAATCGAGATTCTTCAGAAAACAACTCGATTGCCCCGTATGCATCCAGTAGGCTTTCGCAGCTTTCGCATTGCGATGCATGCTCGTGAAGTTGCAAATCGTCGGAAAGGGAGCCCCGTCGATCAAGAATGCCATGGATTCGATCTTCAAATTCGGAGCAGTTCAGATTTTCGAATTCATTTTTTTGCACTCAGCACACCTCTTTGGCGAAGTCGCATGACCAATTCCTGCCTGGCCCGATGAACCCACGTTTTAACAGTACCTAATGGAATCTCAAGAGTTTCACTGATTTCGTTGTAGCCCATTTCCTTTTTGTGAAACAGCATAAAAGCCTGTCGATATTCTTCACGAATGGAATCTAGTGCGTGATCCATTTCTTCGGCTAGGAGTTCCGCTTTTCGGATCTCAATCGTTTGATCCTCGACTGGGTACTCCAGCGGCAACGCACTTGGACGTCGCATTCTTTTGGCGAGTTTGGTGCGGCAGCGATTCCCGGCGATCGTCAATAACCAAGGTTCAAATGCCCGGTTAGAGTCCCACCGATGGAGATTTTTAGCCACTCGGACAAAAGTCTCTTGCATAGCGTCTTCGGCGTCTTCTCTCTGCCCGAGCATCCGGTAGCAGAGCCCATAGACCTGACCCTTGAAACGCTATGCAAGAGACTTTTGTCCGAGTGGCTAAAAATCTCCATCGGTGGGACTCTAACCGGGCATTTGAACCTTG
>JBCCSJ010000173.1:0-11959 GCA_039200505.1 Planctomycetota bacterium
CAACTTTATTCATTCGCTATCAAGAACAAAATAAAACGTTTCCCCGTAAAATCAGACAAACTTGTGGGTAAACCTAAGGGCTAGGCACGTGGTCATTCGAATGATTAAGACAATTCATTTGTCATAAAACCAGTCTATGAAGCGAAAGTTGCTGCCCAGAACTTTTTAAAAGATTTGTGATATAACCTTTGGTTACTAAATAAATTTTGGCGGGCACCGTTTGAAGAGGCCTCAAACGCTAAGATTAACCTTCGTCATCTTCGCGAAGTTTTGCCAACACGCTGAAGTCCTCAAGCGTGCTGGTGTCGCCTGTCGCCTCTTTCCCAGCGGCGATATCCCGTAGAAGCCGCCGCATGATTTTCCCGCTTCTTGTTTTGGGTACCGCCTCGGTAAATCGGATATCATCAGGCACCGCCAAGGCTCCGATTTCTTGACGAACATGCTGGCGAAGTTGGTCACGCAAATTATCGCTCGGTGTCGCTTCCTTGATCGTGACAAAAACTGCAATCGCTTGGCCTTTTATTTCGTGCGGTCTGCCGACGGCAGCACATTCTGCCACATTCGGATGCGACACAAGTGCACTTTCTACTTCTATTGTGCTCAATCGGTGGCCCGAAACATTGATAACATCGTCGATCCGTCCCATGATCCAGTAGTATCCGTCATCATCCAATCGAGCGTTATCGCCTGTCAAATAATTTCCCGGATACGTGGCCCAATACTGCTGTTCAAATCTTTCATCATCCCCCCAAATCCCCCGCAGCATTCCCGGCCAAGGCTGTGCGATACAGAGCATCCCGCCCTGATTTGGATCTACAGGTTTCAAAGTTTCATCCACGATGATCGGGACGATCCCCGGCAGAGGCTTGGTGCAACTTCCCGGTTTGGTCGCGATGGCCCCGGGTAACGGACTCATCATGATCCCGCCAGTTTCCGTTTGCCACCATGTATCCACAATGGGGCATTCTTGGTTGCCAATCGTTTCGTGGTACCAAACCCACGTTTCGGGGTTGATGCCTTCCCCGACAGTTCCTAACAACCTTAAACTACTAATATCGTGTTTTTCGATGTGCTCATTTCCCCATTTCACGAATGCCCGAATTGCCGTGGGGGCAGTATAGAGGATGGTCACTTTGTATTTTTCTACCAAATCCCAAAACCGGTCTTCGGCTGGATAATTGGGGGCCCCTTCGTACATTAGTACCGTCGCACCATTGGACATGGGTCCATAAACGATATAGCTATGACCGGTGATCCATCCACAATCGGCGGTACACCAGTAAATGTCATCATCTCTGTGATCAAAAACCCACTGAAACGTCTTTTTTGCCCACAAGTTGTAGCCACCAGTGGTGTGACGAATTCCCTTCGGTTTTCCAGTCGATCCACTGGTATAAAGGATGAAGGATGTCGTCTCACTTTCTAACGGAGTTGCCGGGCAATTTTCGTCCTGTTGGGCCACCAAATCATGCCACCAGAAGTCTCTGCCTTCATTCATCTCACACTCATTTTCGCATCGTTTCAAAACGATGCACTTTTCCACGGTTGGTGATTTTTCGAGTGCTTGATCGACGGTTTGTTTTAAAGGCAGACACTTACCTCTACGCCACAGCCCGTCCGAGGTGAGCTGGATTTTGGCATTGGCGTCATTGTTCCGATCTGCAATTGCTTCAGCTGAAAAGCCAGCAAAGATCACGCTGTGGATCGCACCAATTCGAGTGCAAGCCAGCATTGCGATTGCAATCTCGGGAGTCATCGGCATGTAAATCGAAACGACATCCCCAACTTCGACACCAAGACTTTTGAGGACGTTGGCAAACTTACAAACTTCAACATGCATCTCTTTATAAGTCAGAGTTCGCTGATCACCCGGTTCACCTTCCCAAATTATCGCTGTCTTATTTCCGTTTCCAGCCTCGATAATTGAATCGAGGCAATTGTAAGAGATATTGGTCTTGCCCCCTTCAAACCAACGTACAGCACTCCCCTGCCCTTCTAGCACCGAATCAAAAGGTTCAAACCAATGGAGTTCCTGTTGAGCCGTTTCGCCCCAAAATCCAATAGGATCTTGTTTGGCCCGGGCATAGATCTCTTCATACTGTTGAATCGAACGGATAACTGCCTTGGAAGAGAATTCCGCCGATGGCGAAAACAAACGATCTTCCTGCATGACGTTGTCGATTTGTCCGGTGGTGTTTTCCGACATGGTGGGCCTTGATACTCGTCAATGGATTTTCGAGCCCGCATTTTAAAAACCCGTTTCCAACCCGTCAACGAAACGGGTCTGGCCGACTCTGGCCGATTTCAAGTGGCAAACAACTGCCCAAGATCCTGAAAAGCTTTAAATTCAAGCGCATTGCCAGAGGGATCGAGGAAAAACATCGTTGCCTGTTCTCCGACTTCACCTTCGAATCGAATGTAAGGTTCGATTACAAAATCGGTGCCTGCCGCCCTTAATTTTTCAGCCAGCTCCTTCCAATTTTCCATTGACAGAACCACACCAAAGTGCGGGACCGGAACATCGTGGCCATCTACCGGATTTTCACACGCCCCCTGGTCCGATTCGAGACCAGGTTTTAAATGGGTTACAATTTGATGGCCATACAAATTGAAATCGATCCACGAATCACTGCTTCGTCCTTCCTCACACCCCAAAAGTTCGCCGTAAAACCTACGGCACGCGTCAAGGTCATTTACCGGAAATGCCAGATGGAACGGTCGCAATTCACTCATCATTTTCCCTTGTTAAGCTAGAGTTTAGAATTGTAGCGATCTGTAGCTTTACAGAACCAAAAAGTCTGATTAATTATGTTCAGTCAATGTCATGTGTAGAAATCGATTATCTCCAAAGCCCAATCGCCATTTTGGTGATCTTCCAAAAGATACCAATCCCCATACTGATGGTCGCCTTGGATTTTCCGCGAGTCCGGTTTCGAAAAGTAATCGGGAATTCCTTCATCTTGATGTTCATCTTTTTAAGCCTCCAAACAATTTCTTGGAGGTAAGCAAAGTCATCACTTTTTAATGACGACAGGTCAATTTGTTCGATCGCAGACCGCCGGTAAATTCGAAAGGCTCCGCTATTGTCACGTGTCTTCAATCGTAGAACCAGTCGCGAATAGAAATTGACCAGCCTGGAAGCCAGCCTTCGCGTCAGCGGCCAACCTTCCGTTTTGCCACCTTCTACGTATCTGCTCCCTAATGCAAGTTCCAGATCACGATTTTCTGTTTTATCCATCGTTGCCACCATTTTGGCAAGCGACCCAGGATCATGACTGAGGTCTGCGTCGAGTGTCGCAATTAACTCATAATCACGCTCTAAAGCCCACTGAAATCCAGCCACAGCAGCAGATCCGAGCCCCGATTTTTGAGACCGGTGGATGACTTCGACTTGGGACGATTTCTCGGATAATTGCTGAGCCCAGTTACCCGTTCCGTCTGGCGAGGAATCATCGATAATTAGAACATCCGCGTGTTCAAGATGCTCATTAAGCTGATGAATCAATCGTGGAAGGTTGTCAATTTCGTTGTAGGTTGCCAATATGACAAGCAGTTTGCTCTGATAAATCACTTGACACCGCAACTCATGGCTTGGAATTGGACCCTTTGAACATCGTAGATGGTTGATCGTCACAATTCCAGCACACCATTGGAGCGTTTTTATTGCGGTGCAAAATTTCAACCAGAGATTTCATCGCAAATCTCATTGATGTTGAAGTGAACTTAAGTTCCCCTCCATCTTTTACAATTTTTCGACCTACAATCTTGAACGGCCTTTCGGTACCAAAATTGATGATCTAGTCAATAGAATGGATCCTTCAAAAAAATTCCAGCGAGGTGATTCGCATGAAAAGAGCATTCAGAACTGCATTTCGAATCCTTGCGATGTTAGGTTTCGCCTATGTCGCGATTTTGGTCTTCCTGTTGCTAAATGAAACGAATCTTGTTTACCCAGGATCGAGGTACCCGCGAGGTAACTGGAATCCAACAAAATTTGCATTTGAAGAAATTGAATTTCAGTCTTCCGACGGCACCAATCTGTTCGGATGGTACATTCCCAATCCAGCCGCCAAAAGTCCCGATGTCCAAACAGGTTCCTTAGACGATGAGGCCCCAGACGATGTCGAAGCCGCTAAAAACGCCCCAATTCAGAGAGCCATTTTGTACTGCCACGGCAACGGAGAAAATGTGAGTCAATCGGCGGCAGGGAACGGAATCTTTTTTGCGACTGTGCTGCAAGCGGATCTTTTCGTTTTTGATTATCGCGGATTCGGCAAGTCGGAAGGGACACCATTCGAGGCCGGCGTTCTTTCCGATTCTGAAGCAGCGCTCCAATGGCTCAAAAAACGATCGGGACTCGATTACAAAGATATCATTCTGGTCGGACATTCCCTCGGAGGTGGTCCCGCTGTCCACCTTGCTTCCAAATTTGGCGGCGACATCTTGATTTTGCAGCGGACCTTCGACCGGCTTACCTCGCCCGCTCAAAATCAATACCCATGGCTACCCGTGACGTACTTGATGAGAAATCAATTTCCGTCTGTGGACAAGATCATGACGTGCAACATCCCACTTTTTCAATCGCATGGTGCCGAAGATAAACTGATTCCGATCGAAATGGGAAAAAAACTCTTTGAAGCCAGTCCAGCGGAACAAAAAGAATTTTTTCAAGTCGACGGAATGACTCACTGGGATCCTTTACCAGCTTCTTATTGGCAGGCAGTCCGGGTTTTCGTCGAAAAAAATGAAACCCGTTGATGGACCGACGAGTTTACCATGACAGGTCCATTCCTATCTCACCTTTGGGACAGTGTGTTGTGATTGCTGCCGCCGAAGGGTAGGCCAAATGGCCACTTCATGGCAACGATAGTAGCTAATGACAAAATTTATTTGAGAGCTACCGCCCATAGCTCCACGTTTCGCCACCTAGTCGTTGTTCACTATTGGGCCGCGACCGTGGCAGTGTAACCATTGGGGTTTTGAGATTGCCAAAGCCAACCGTCCGCACACATTTCCTGAAGGCCTCTCTTGGCGATCCACCCCAATTCTACCTCAGCAAGGGCAGGGTCTGCATACATCGCCGCTACATCACCGGACCGTCGATCCTTGATTTCGTAGGGAATTTTCTTCCCACTGGCATATTCAAATGCTGCAATGACTTCCAACACGCTGTAACCACGTCCCGTCCCCAGGTTGTAAGTCACCAAACCCGGATTCGTCGCCAATTTGTCGAGCGACAATACGTGCCCAACGGCCAAGTCGACCACATGAATGTAGTCTCTCACACCGGTGCCGTCTGGGGTCGGGTAGTCATCCCCAAAGACACCCAACTTGTCTAACTTGCCAACCGCGACCTGGGAAATATAAGGCATTAAATTGTTGGGAATGCCGTTGGGGTCTTCACCAATTTGACCTGATTCATGAGCCCCAACCGGATTAAAATATCGTAACAACGCGATGTTCGTTTCTGGCTTGGATGCATGCCAATCTCGCAGCAAAATTTCGGTCATCAATTTGGTACGACCGTATGGATTGGTCACTTCACGGATATGCGTCGGCGACTCCTCAGTAAGCGGCAGCACTTTCGGTAAACCGTAAACGGTGGCACTGGAGCTGAATACGAAATTCCTAACTCCGTGCCGCTCCATTGCTTTTAATACTTCAAGGGTGCCAGTGATATTATTCTGGTAGTAGTCGAGCGGAATTTTGACGCTTTCCCCCACAGCCTTTAATGCGGCAAAATGAATGACCGCGTCGAAGTTTTGAGTTTGGAACACAGCGTCCAGCGAAGCTTCATCGCGAATGTCGGATTGTGAAAAGTGAATGTCTTTGCTAGACAAGTTTGAAACGCGTTGAAGTGATTCTTCCGAAGCATTGCTTAGGTTGTCGATTACCGACACTTGATGACCTGCATTCAACAATTCCAAACAAGTGTGGCTTCCAATGTAGCCGGCCCCGCCTGTAACGAGTACGTTCATGATAGTTCCTTGTGATTTTCGATAAGACGTGGGATAAGAATCTTATTTAGAGTCGGAAACGATGCACCCTAACAGTCGCGCGCCAGATTGTTGAAGCTGTGTCACGGCAGATTTTGCGATCTTTTCGTTGCTATTTTTCAAGCTGACAATCAGGAAACTTCCATCGCATAGTTCATGCCAAATCGAAGAAGATCGTTGATGAGCATCTCCACCGGCGACACAAACAAATCGGTACTTTTCCTTCATTTGATTCAATGCACTTCGCAAACGCGGGTAATCCTTACGAATTTCTAGCGGCATCGCTCCAACCGGTAAAAAGTCAAGATCGGGCGTTGATCCCCCAAACAGCATTGTGTCCCAGTCCTTCCCGTGGTTGACAACGTCGGTAATGCCAGGCGATGAAAGGAGTCCTGCGGCCTTAGTCAATTCCTGTGTTTGGTGATCCGAATCAATTAAGAGCACTCGCGTCGATTGCAATTCCGCCAACACTTGTGCAGCCCGTGCGCAAGTTTCATGAGTATGCCGGTTAGTTTCCGACCCTACGAAAAGTAACGTAATTGGCCCCACGGCAGGAAATCGATCCTCAATGGTTCTTAAAAGCGGCTCTAAATCGGCAAAACCGGGGTGTTTGGCGATTGCCTCTCGCAGGGACTGGCATTTTCCCGACTCATCGACATTGTTCGATGCTTGATTGTTGGTTGGTTCGACTTTTGCCTTTTCAAGAGCACTACTCTCAACTTCTGCTTTTTGTACTTCTTCCGCAAATGCCAGTTCAGACAATGATGCGTTACGAGGTAGTGTCGTCTCAGGAAATGCGGTTGGACTTGGACCTTCCGGTTGGAAATTTTCCTTGCCTGGAGTCGACGACAATATGTTTGATAACGTGTCATGATCAATATCAACTCCAGTACCTCCCACCGTTCCAAACGGGCTTACATCTGGAATCGAAATTTCCATCTTCTCGCTGACGTGTTCTCCCGCCTCAAACTGGCAGAAATTATTCAGCCACTCTCGACCCCGAAGACTGCTAACTGCCCCGGATTTTGAATCTGGAATTGGTTCTTTGGTACTCATTTTCTGTTTCATCAGGAATTTTATATCAGGACAACGCCGACAAAATTAAGATTGTGAGTCTCCTGTTTCCCGAAGTTGATCAAAGAGTTCCTTGTAGTCCATACGTTCAGCGTTTCCAGTTGATATTGGGGTTTCAGGAAGTGGAAATTCCTGATTGCGGCCATCCAGCGGTTCCCCATTCGGCTGACTACCCGGCTGATCTACAACAATCATGTGCCGATCGTCTTGTCTATCATTTCCAGCCGCATCTCCGAATCCGTACTGAAACTGGATGGAAGCCTCAATCTCTTCCTGCGTTGGGGCAAGAAAAGTTTCCTGTTGTTGCTCGAGGATATTTTTCTGCTCCAAAATCTCATCCAGGATTAGCTGCGTTTGCTGCAATGCGTGTTCGGGATTATCGTAAGATTGCCGGTCGCCTGTCTGATCAGGCGTTTCATGTGAAACGGGTGCACCATTCAATTCTGACGTTGGCAATTCAGACAAATCGCTTGTTAAATGAAGCCGCTGCAAAATCTCTTCTGCCTCCTTTTCGATTTCGCTCGAAATCGTGGGGGCGCTGTGTTCATGAAACTGTTTGTTTGATTTGGTTTCCCTTTCGACGATGCCGGTAGAATCGGGCTCAAATTCCGCAGCTGCCGACGCGTCTACCGTCGCTTCTATTGGCTCGGCACTGGCAGTAAAACTCTTTTCGTCGCCTGCAGAGGGAATAACAAATACACTAGGCGTTTCTGTTCCTCCCTCCCCTTCCGTTGATGAGAGTTCTGACAGCGGCGAGAAAACATTTTCCTCATCCGAATCGTTAGTTAAAAACCCAGTAGGTGCTTCGGACACCTGACTCTCAGATGCACTTTCGATTCCTGATGGCTCCGGTCGGGTTTGGTTGGGCTGCGGTTGCCAGATTTCTTCAGAGGACTGGGCTTGTGCCTCAACAGGTTTCAACAAACCGAGTTCAGCCGACGAAAGCGTGAGTGAACTTTGGTTTTGGTACGCGACGTACGGAGCGAAACGATCCGTCAAATGTTCTTCTTCAGCAAACTCCTCTTCAAATGGATTGTTTACCATTCCATTCGAATTGCTCGACTGTCCAAATGTCTCTTCGACTTGATCCTGTGACAAAGTCTCGACGACCAGATGTTGTTCAGTTGGGATTGCTTCGGCCTGTTCCGGATTACCGTACTCGTTGTCTCCGAAGCTGGTCACTGCTGATTCTTCATTTTCAGTATTGGCTTTTGCCAATTGCTCTGTCGGAAATTCCGTGGTCAAAGACTCAGTTTGAAAATCCTGAACGGACGAATGTTCGGTCAGCTCTGAAGCTGGATACTGGGACGGCAGTGCGGGTTCAATGGGCGGTACCGCGACTTGGGTTTCTTCAACTTCGCGAACGGCTGCCACAGCCCCAAAATTAGTATCAGCAGTCAGAATTTTTTCATCTTGATCAAAGGAAGCAACCGCATCCACTGAAGAGGTCAGGTAATTTAACTCATCCGCTTGTAGAGATTCCGTCAGCCGAGGAGAATCCTGTCGATATGGAGCAGCGGCTCCGCTTGCCTCCGTTGCTTCATCCTCGTCAGTACCTGTCTCGACCTTCACACCTTCCAGATTGGCAATTGCCCGCTGCAATTCGTCCATCGTTTCCTGACTATCAGAAAACGACTCGCTTGACTCCAACACGGCATCATCATGCGATGGAACCTGCGCAGAGTCCGATTTTACCGATTCTAATTCATTGTCAGAATGAAATTCGTAGGTTGTTCCGCCCGTCGCATCCCCATCATCATCCAGCTGACCAAATTCCAAAACTGTCCAATCGCTATCCTTTTCTAACTTCTCGGTAGTGGCTGGCTGGGACGGCATCCACAATCCCGGGATACTTTGGATGGTCGACCAGGCTTCCTGGATACAGTCCTTTTCAACTTTGCTACCGCCTCGAGTTGCGAGATTAATCAAGGTATGGTCGCATAATTGATTGACCAGTCGCGGGCAACCTTCCGTCAATTGATGGATCAGTTTTAATCCATCTCGATCAAATAATTGATCGCTATCACCGCCTACACGATCGACATGCCGGATGATGTAATTGACCGTGTCATGTCGAGTCATGTTTTGCAGATAGCATCTCGCACCAATTCGTTGGTTCAATGAATCTAGCCGAGTGTCGTTCAATTTGTCTTCAAGTTTTTGGCTACCTGCAAGAACCAATCTGACACGAGGTTGGCCGTTCCGCACAAAATTTGTAATCAGTCGGATTTCGTCAAGTAAATCGACATCCAGCGAATGCGCTTCATCAATTAACAACAGCACGCCGTTTGGACAAGAATCACTTGGCTTCAAAAATTCGATTAGAGAAAAACGCATCTGGTTTTCGGTCAAACCATTGATAGGAAGTCCAAGCTCAAACAAAATCGCCTGCAATAAAGACTCTCTAGAATCAAGTCTCGCACAAGTCAGATTTACAACCCGATACTGGGATTGATACTGGTCTTCCAAAAGAACCAACAACAAAGTTTTTCCGGTTCCTGTCGGGCCGATTACTATCGCAGGCCCTGATGCTCGATCGATACAAACCCTCAACGAGTTGACAGCTTTTTGAATCGATTCTGCTGGGAAATAGTGTTTCACATACGGAGTGGTTGTGAATGGCCGCGAGTTAAAGTTAAAAACCTGCTCGTACATTTGCGACATCCTGTCGTTTCCTTGCTGAAATTCGCTTCAGAAAATTTTTTCTCTTGAGCTATTAATTAGATTGCAATCGGCAATCAATGATTCATTGTTCAATCAACGCCATTCCACTGTTGGGGAAGGCAGTTGAAGGTAATTACGGACTACAAAAAATTCCAACGATTCGAGCGAACCCATAAAATGGGTTCACAAAAAATGCTTCGCAAATTTCTGGATCGACCAGCAAAAATCCACCAACCACGATGGTCGCCCCTAGCAGAAACAGGGAACATATCTTGGTCGTTGCATTGGCCCATCTGTGTTCCGATACCTCTTGTGGTGCTGAATTCGATTCCAAAATCGCAATGACAGGAATGTTCAATTGTTTGGGTATCGCTTGGCTGTCTGCAAATCCACGGTGCTCGAATGGATCGAAGTGCCATGCTACCAGCGAACCGATCAAGCCCGATACAGCAATCATCATCAGGCAACTCCCGAAGTCTGGGATCCCACCGACCGGATAGGTTTGGCTTTCGTCAATCGAAATGACTTCCAGGATTGGTTTGGATGGCTCAATGCCGTCCGTTTTTAATTTTTCAAGAATGTCTTCGAGACCCTGAAGATCAATTGAACCCACGGTTTCCTTTAAATCCGCAAGCGATTGAAGATTTGCCCCATCATCGTTGTTAAGACTTGCCGAACTGGCCAATTGAAATCTCCCCGAATTGGCTCCCTGGTTTCGACGGATTGCCGAATTGTCGTTTAGGATTCCGTCGATTGAGTTTTCAACATTGGCCAAGTCGCTTCGAATTTGATTGACGACCCATCGAATCTGGTCGAACTCTGCAGAGGATGTCGATCCTTCAGCACCGGGAATTTGACTTGCCAGTGATGCTACCGGCGACGAATTATCGACCTGCCGACCAGTCGACATTCGGAATGCAATTCGATTGGCCAGAACATTGATCAACGCTCGTTCGTTCTTTCCGCCATCGCCATCCAACGCAATTCTTAGCTTGATGTTTTCGCCGTTATCATTGACGCCAATCTGAATCGCCTGGCAAATTTCGTCGTGTTGCATTTCCGAGAGAGTGCTACCGATTAATTCTGCTTTTTCTTCAGCGTCGCGAAGGGCGCTTTCAAGTCGTACATCGTTAGTTTCTTCGCGGATAGCGAACGAAAACATCGGTTTCACGTTTTCCTTGGAATCGACGAATTCGTTTTTGGCAATCTCAATTGAGACGACGCTTCGATACGACTCTACCGACAACGGCCATACGAAACTCATTAGCAAAAATGTTGTCAGACTTGTCACAATAAATGATGCTACCCGTCGCCTGATCGCGACCTGCATAATGGCAGAACTTGCGTAGCTAAGTGTTTGAGACATCAATCTTGACCAATTTACTGGACCGTTCGAAAACGGCACACAGATGGCGCCGCCTTCGTTGTCATCGTCGAACCATCATGAAGGCTTTAGTAATCTGTGACGATTATGAGGGGCAATTTTCGCTAGCACGGGAAAGCAAACCAATTGCTTTCAGGTGAGTGCTGAAATTCAAACCAAAAACGTTCAGATTATCCAGCAACCAAATGACGAAATTTAGAACCATTTGCCAGCCAGCGCAAATGGATTAAGAACTGCTTTCGATCGGACGATTGCCGATGCGAAACGAGTCGTTAGGTCTCACTTTACCAGGCAGATGATCGATTCTACGGTGGGCCGTCACGGTGCCGTGAAGTGCGACCAACGTTTCGAATGCCCCCTCCTGAACTACCTGCCCATCCTGATTGATCAATTTTCGGTTCCAAACCACTTTTCCTGCTCGCCGTCCCGACGCCGATTTTTCAAGGCAGGTGGTTTCGACAAATACGGTGTCGCCAAAATACAACGGTCGGCAAAACTCCCAATTGCGTACAGCTGTAAACGCCAACGTATTTACGTTGGGAAAGTAGCTGCCCAATCCGGCAACCCAAGAGAGTCCTAACAAACCATGAGCAACCGGTTGACGATAATGGCTTTTCGATGCGAAATCGTAATCGACGTGAAGAGGATTGAAATCACCCGTCATCGATGCGAACTGAATCACATCGGCTTCGGTGACTGTTCGTCTTGGCGAGACCCAAACCGTTCCCTCGGCGATATCCTCAAAGAATAGCGGAGAGTCCATAGGTTCCCAGGTTGCCTCGCGAGGTAAGAGAGAGAAAGAAAAAGTCGGGGTGAAAGGATTCGAACCTTCGACCCCCTG
>JBCCSJ010000174.1:0-11934 GCA_039200505.1 Planctomycetota bacterium
AAAGCTAATCCACTTCGCGCCTCAGAGAGTCTGCAAGGTTCCCGACTGGAAGTAACATCGCAATTGTCGAAAAGACCATTCCAAGTCGGATGATCTTCCAGGCAGCGCTATACAGTCCCACAGCGACTTCGGTGGAAAGTACCGACAAAAGCAGAACGTCTAGGTTGGTGTACAAGTTGGCCATCCAGTTTTCAGCTGCAAATGTCGGCCAGCGACGAACAAATCGAATCGTTCGGCGAAAATTCCAGTTCAACGTCATCTTCAGTTTGAAGACAACTCCGCAACCAAGGACCAGCATCTGAATCAGCCGCGAAAGAATCAAAACGACAAACAGGAAATTGAGTCCCCATCCTTGCACGATCACCAGAACGCTTAAGCCAATCCGGATGATCACCTCAATCGCAGCCGCCAAGGCGATCGTTTCCGATTTTTCAAACGCCACCAATGCTGCTTCAAATACCAAACAGATGGCGGCAGGAAACAGGGCAACTGTCGAGATCAGCAGCACCACCTGAGTTTCCTTGGAAAAACCCAAAACAAACGCCAAAATGACCAACAGGGCGGCCGCAAAAGCCGCCATCAGCACTGCAAAAACAGTTGCCGAGGTTGTCAATTCAGAAGAATGCTTTGGGAATTTTGCAATTTCACGTGTTAGCAAAATCCCGATCGCCGTTCCTGCCAAAGAAAGGAAAAGCTCAAAATAATGGACACCGATGCAATAAATTCCAAACTCAGCCACCTCCATTTGGTCGGCAGCCAAAATAATGAACCCGAATGTTAGAACCAACCGGATCAAGGTTCCTGCCAATAGCATCACTGTGTTTCGAGCGGTGGATCGAATCTGTTGGTCAGACATCGTCGCCCTCCACCGCCGTCTCAGTCACCGGATAAGAAGACTCAAATTGAGCGATCGACCGAGCAGATGCCGCTAAACCAAACAGAACCCAAAGATATTGAACTTGAAGTCGTGAATTGAAAATATCGACGATCATGTGAACCATTTGCCCAATGATTGCCGCAGAAATCGCCAACCCAATGGGACCAAAGAATCGATTGCGGGTTCTCCATGCAAGCCACCCATCGCGAATCGATGATCCCAATGTCAGAAGAAAAAAGGTCAACCCCAAGATCCCGGTTTCAATCCAAACAACAAGGTACTTACAGTGAATGGTGTAGTACCATTCGGATCGAAACTCGCCCTGATCGCTGTATTTTTGGCAAGCTCGATGGCAGTTGCCAGCACCGTACCCGAAGATTGGATCGTCGCTCAGGATGTCGATCGCAATTCCAGCAAGATGCTCACGAGACTTTGCAGATCCGTGGTCCCCTTTTTGGATTCGATTTTGATATAGGTCGTAGGCGGGAACCAGTGCGATCACACTTCCAATGAGCAACGCCTGAAAAGTGTATTTTGGCAACCACTGGCGAGCCCAGCAGCCGACACCCAAAATGATTGCTCCGAAAAACAGAGTGATCAATGCTCCGCGAGTTTGGGTAAAAAGAATGCCGATCGCCCCAAGTGCTAGCGCGACAAAAACGGCTGGCAGCCACGCTCTTGCCGTCTTACTAAAAATCAATCCAGAGATCGGCAAAAAAGTCATGGCCATCACACTTCCGGCAACGACCGCTGACCCCATCGTCCCCGCCGTTCTTCCATCCTCCCAAACAGCAAAAGAAATGGGCCCCAGTTTTTTGGTCGCTCCATACATTGAGCTGCCCATGAGTTTCAAACCGATCATAACGACGCCCTGGAAAGCGAGGGCTGCCATCAGCCAGCCGAGCACCCACAAGAAGTCTTCACGAGTTTCGATTCGATTTGCCAGATAAAAGAACAGCAAATATCCTTGGAAAACCATGAAAAACTCGAAGTAACTCAAGAACGGGGCCACGGCTGTCAGGCTTGAGACCAGAATTGCGGCTAGATAAAAAATCTTGGTTGTTCCAAATGTTTTTCGCAGCACACGCCCGGTTTCGGGACCTCTCGCCATGACCTGCAAAAACCAGTTCCAGTACAGAACGACGAGGCAAACCAGCAAAATCGACACATTGAATCCCGCTACCGCTCCCAACATTCCATCGTCGGTGTAATACATCAAGTACTTGTCGAGCTGCAGCGGAATTTCAAAAATTCCAATTCCAATCAGTGCTTTTTCAAAGAAATGCAATGACCTGACTTCCGTTTTCGCAGCCGGACAAATCAGCATCAAGTTGTTGGCAGATGAGGCAGGCATGCGATTAGAACGGAACCAATTTTTTCTGTGTCCTTCAAAGTCTCGGCGGTGATCCTTTAGGATGCCACTTGCATCGTTTGGACAATCTCTTTCAGAGCTTTGGCCACTCGCTGCACCTGATCTTGCGTCATTTCAGGAAACATTGGCAATGAAAAGATCTCACTCGAAAGTGACTTGACTACCGGAAGTCCTAACGGAAGGCAAACGGAATTCAGAAACGGCTGAGCTTCATTGAGAGGATTGGGATAATGAATGCCTGCAAAGATTTGCCGTTGCTTAAGCTGCTCCATGATTTCGTCACGACGAGGGTGACGAACCACAAACAGATGATAAACGTGGCGATCGGAATCAGGCTGTTGCGGAAGTATCAAGTCGACATCCTGCAAAGCTTCCCGATACCAGGCAGCCACCTGAATTCTTTGGTCGGTCCACTGTTCGATATACTTCATCTTGACCGAAAGGATAGCCGCCTGAACCGAATCGAGCCGGCAGTTGTAAGCCAATTCGTCGTGACGATTTTTTACTTTTTGGCCGTAATTTCGAAGTAATCGGAGTCTTTCTGCAAGCTCGGGGTCGTTGGTGACACAGGCCCCACCGTCTCCGTAGGCTCCTAAATTTTTCCCGGGATAAAAACTGAAGCACCCGATATCACCAAACGAGCCACACCGTTTTCCGTCGATTTCTCCACCGTGACCTTGGGCAGCATCTTCGACGACTTTCAGGTTGTACTTCTTGGCGATCTTCATCAGTTCGGTCATCTGTGCCGGTCGTCCATAAAGATGGACCGGGATGATCGCTTTTGTTTTATCGGTAATGGCTGATTCGATCAGTGAGACATCAATATTGAAGTCATTCTCATTGATATCAACAAAAACGGTGGACGCCCCAACATAAGCAATCGCAAAGGCGGTCGCAGCAAATGAGTTGCCAGCAGTAATCACTTCATCACCTGGCCCGATATCCAATGCCTTAAGTGCCATGTGCAATGCTTCGGTGCCGTTGGCCATTCCGACGCAGTGTTCGGTTTGGCAGTAGTCTGCAAATTCACTTTCGAATTTGGAAACTTGCGGCCCCAGAATAAAGCTGCAGTTGTCAACGACTTCAGCAACCGCATCGAGCACTTCGCCGCGAATCGATTTTGCTTGTGCTTTTAAGTCAACCAGGGGGATCGGATTTTGAGAAGGAGATTCATTCATAGTAGTCAATCAAAAGAGGCAAGTTCAAAGAATTAGTGACGCATGTCAGGCGTTTCGCCGCAATGCTGGCAAGTCGATTCTCGAAAGGATCCGTCAAGCATCTGGCCACAGGAACAAACATTTCCCAGTGGCCTGGCCGGATTTCCGGCAACGAGGGTGTAAGGAGGAACATCTTTAGTAACCACGGCACCCGCCGCAACAAAACTGAAACGATGCAAGGTGACACCGGGAACGATAGTGGCATTGCCACCAATCGAAGTGCCCCGACAAACTCGAGTGGTTTGCAGCCAGTTTTCTAGCTGAGAGTACCTTTCTTTCACCGAATCCATGCGGGGCGACCTGGGGTACCGGTCATTGGTAAAACAAGCATTGGGGCCGATAAAACAATCGTCTTCAATCTCGACACCATCCCAAATCGAGACGTTATTTTTGACGGTCACGTTGTCTCCGATTCGAGCGCCTCCTTCGACAAACACGTGGTCAGCAAGCTTGACGTTGCTACCAATTTTTGCCCCTTTCAGAACATGGGTGTAGGCAAAAATCATCGTCCCGGTGCCTATCTGGTCGGAATCGACAATGGCGGTGTCGTGGATCATGGCGGGCTTACTTTGGGAACAGGCAGGATGACTCATGGATCAAACCACGATACGGGATTCGATGGCGACGGGTGCTCCTGCCAGTTGCAAGGATTCGTTGGCAGCTTCCAACACTTCCACTACTGCCAGTCCGTTTTGACCGTCCGTTTTTGGTGTTTGACTGGTTCGAATGCATTCGATGAAATCAGAACATTCGGTTCGAAGTGGTTCTTGCTGGTCAATCCATGGGCTATACATGTCGCCGTGCCGATACGAAAGCTGGAAATCTGCCAGATCGCCCGACTTGGAATGTTTGTTCACACCTTTGTCATAAACTCGAATTTTTTCCTGACTCAGGTCATCGTAAATCGCCATCTTTTTGTCACCTACTACGGTGATCAGTCGCTCTTTTCGAGGATCGAGCCAGCTGCAGTGGACCATGCCCATTCGATTTCCCGGAAAATTCATCGTCAAGTTGACAACGTCGTGGATCCCTTTTTTAAGGTGATCCAAGCCTTGGCAACTAACCGACATTGGCTGGACACCAAGCAAGTGCAACACAATCGAAATGTCATGAGTTGCCAAATCGTAAAGCGAACTCACATCAGAACGTACCGGGCCAAGATTCAACCGCTTGCAACTGATGTAATGAATGTTTCCCAATTCCCCCGAAGCAATCAATTCACGCAGCTTTTTGACAGGGGCTGAGTGCAGAAAAATGTGGCCGACAAACAACGTCAATCCTCGCGATTCGGCCAGTTCAATCAGTTCTTGCGATTCGTCGGATTCGACCGTCAACGGTTTTTCAACGAAAACATGAATCCCTTTCATTAATGCCTTTTTGGCAAGACCAAAATGAGTCGCCGTTGGTGTTGCGATCACGATGGCGTTTACACCAGAATCAATCAATTCATCGAAATTTTCCGTCGTTTTGACTTCGGGATACAACTTTAAAATATTGCCAAGGTTGGACGGATCGAGATCACAAATCATTTCAACCTGGCAGTTGGTGAGGCTGTTGAAGTTCCGAACCAGGTTGGGCCCCCAATATCCAACTCCAACGATTCCGACTTTTAACATGCTGTAGCTCCAAGGGTGTAATATCAATGAGGATTTGTTTAGGAATTTTTCAAGGCCAATTGTTGGACGGCCGTCGTGATCACGATTCTTAGATCGAGCCAGAACGATTGCGTATCGACATACTGCAAATCCAACTCAATCATTTCGTTGAAAGTGAGGTCATTTTTACGACTGATTTGCCATAACCCGGTCAAACCTGGCAAGACTTCGAATCGACGAAGATGCCAGCCGTCGTAGTCATTCAATTCCAAAAGATCTGGACGCGGCCCAACCAGGCTCATTTCTCCGCGAAGGATATTGAACAACTGAGGCAACTCATCCAGTGAAAGTTTTCTCAGTAACGCACCGCCAGGAATCATCTCGGAAACCATGTCCGGTTTTTTCAATTCTCCGTTGGATTTTGCCAAACTGGCGACATACTCGCGGTGACTTTGATCCCGTTTAACTTTTCTGTTTTTCATCGTTCGAAACTTAAAGATTCGAAACTTTTTGCCACCGTGCCCGGGTCTTTCCTGAATAAACATGGCCGATCCAGGCGACACCACTTTGATGTAAACCGTGACCAAAAACAAAACTGGGAATAACAAGACAATCAGCAAAACTGAGGCGACCACGTCAAAACAGCGCTTGGTGATCGGCGGATTTCTCCGGCGAATCAGGGGCACCCTTTCTCCGGTAGCCCACTGGCTTGTTTTGACTGACGTGGTTGAAGTTGACATGGTCGACGAAGGATTTAGCAAAGAGTGTTTTTGGGGCGACTTGATGGATTACCAGGGCAGATCTTTACGACATTTGTTCAGAACAACTCCCCAAGTTTCGGCTCCAGACCGATTCAGTCCCGTTAAATGCCGATTTAAGGATTCGATCGTGGTTCGGTTATGTTCGGCAACCAAAATAATTCGATCCATCCGATCAACAATTTGGGTCACGGCAGCGCTCGGGGTGTCGGAGGGCGGTAAATCAAAGATGACAATTTCATATTGGTCGCGAATTTCGTCCAAGCGAGCCTTAATCTGTTCACCGTCGATACCCACCAGTTGCAATTGGGTTGGGGCCGCGGCACTAGCCATGATGTCCAAATCAAATGGTGTGAAACAGTTTCTGCAAGCAGACAGGTCGCTGCTGTTTTCCAAAAATTCTTTTAGACCCGCCGAACCGTTAAGACGGAATCTTTTGGCAATTGCTCGCGTCTTGGAATCGCAGTCCACCAGCAGTGTTTTTAGACCAAAATCCTTGGCTGCCGCCGATGCCAAAACAGTTGCCAAGGTTGAACCACCGTTGCCAGTTTCGGAACTTTGGATTCCAACCATCACTGCCAAGTTTTCATTTTTTAGATTCAGTAAAGCTTGAACGGTTTGGAAAACTTCGGATCGAAGCTTTTGAAGCGATGTGTCCCGGTGGAGTCGAAAATTAGCTTCTCGACTGACAGGCAGACGTGCCAACAATGGGATGCCAGTTTGGTTTTGAAGTATCGCTGGGTTGTCAATGAGATTCTTGGGGCGATGGTATTCACGATGGAATGCGTACAAAGTAGCCAATCCAAAACAAGCCAACACCGTCGCCGCCAAAGTAATCACTTTGTCGGGAAAGACCGGCTTCTGATTAAGCGTAGCCGGTTGAAATAGTACAATGTTCGAAATGGATCTTTTGATCTGTTCCAGGTTCAACCTGGCCACTTCAAACTTCTGAAAAGCTCGTTCTCTTTCCTGTTCATGCTTGGTGACTTTTCTCTGAAGTGAATCCAATTCGTTGCTAAACAGGATGAACTTTTTTAATTTTTGAGCCAGTGGCATGTATGGATTGGCTTCGGAATCCAAATCCTGCGTTGTGCTATCCGTGTTCGAGGCTTTGTTATCGAAGTCGTCCGTTGAAATATCCTCAGCCGGTGAGTCGTCCGGTTCGAATGAATTGTTCGTGAACGTCTGATTGATGACTCCGTTACCGTCACCCGAATTTAGCCAAGATATGGTGTTCAAGGCCATTTCCAATTCGGCGGCGGCTTGCTGATAAAGCGGATGCTTTCGATTCCACCTCGATTCCGCTGCCCTTTTTTTGGCTTCAAGCGTATTGATTTCCTTCATAACGTCCGACGTCGCTTCCTTAAGCAACGCTTCATTCGACTGAACCGAAGCGATCTGGTTGACCGCCATGAAGTTGGACATTTCCCTTTTAGAATTCTCCAAACGTTGATCTGCTTTTTCGAATTCATCTTGGAAAAGCTCAAACGAACCTTTCGTCAAGGAAATCTCACTGTGGGTCACATTGAAAAAGCGGACCATTTCTTCAACGATCCGTTTGGCCATATCTGGCGACTTGGATTCACAGTAGATGGAGATCACTCTCGATTTCTTGGATGCCGAAATATGAACCAATTCTTCCAGTTCATTGGCGGCTCTTTCTTCGATCGAATAGCGATCTCGAACCCCGACGTCTGCCAGCAAGTCGGACACGTAGCCGGCAAGTGAACTAAGTCTGTCTTTAATACTGTCCAGCGGTCCGGTTTCGGGAGGTTCAGACGAAGGGAGGAATCCGGAGATAATATTTTCGGCACCAATCTCCCTGACGACTTCGTCGCGAATCGCTCGACTGGCCAAAACTTCAAGAGCGGAGTTGATTTCCTCTTCCTGAGTTTTTTGCATCATGACCGAATTATTCGACGTCGCAGTCGGATCGAGCGAGACACTTTCTCGCCCCACTTTGACGATCAATTTCGCTTCGGAAGCGTATTTCCGCGGCAAAATCGCAATCACGCACAAACCGAGTACGACCGAGACCACCAAAGTCAATGGCCAGAGCGTTTTGTATCGGTAGAGGAAGCTGAGGGACTGCATCGTGTCGCAAAGTGGGATTTTGAGAGGTTCGCCTACCCGTCTAGTCAGGAACTTTCCCAAGATCGGGGACAGAATTCCCACGAAATTTGCAAAACGTTTTTTTTGGCATTTTTGGACTTAAATCTGCTGCATCCTGTCCCGTTAGAGGAGCGTTTCCCTGACTCTTTGGTGAAGAATTCGAAGGTTTCGGCGATACTGAAGGGCCAAAGCCCGACTAAAATTCACATGAAAGCGATACGCAGACTTAGAGTCAAGGAATACCGTTTGTATGCCGCACCTCCGATATTTCAGCATTCTATCTATTACCGTTTTCCTTTGGGGTTGGCCTAGTTTCGTTGCCGAAGCTGCCTCGCAAAAATCAACGGAGAGTCGCGTATTTTACGTGGCTCAAACGTCCCAGGCGCGCGACTCCAATACAGGGACCTTTCAATTTCCGCTGCGTACGGTTTCCGAGGCGATCCGGCGATTGCAACCCGGTGACACGATATCCATAGGAAACGGAGATTATCGCAACGAAGATATGGGGTGGGGGCGCGGAGTCTTCGTTCTTCAGGATTTCGGTGATCCAGAGTTGCGAACTCAAATTCTTGCTTCCAACAATGCCAGTCCAGCGTTGGGCAGTATCCTGCTGCGGAATGTGGACAACTTAGTGGTCAAAGGATTCCGCTTCCACGGGAAATCATTTCAGCAATTTGTCGACTGGCAACCAATGCCCGCAGTTATGCGAGATGAATACTCGCCTCAGCGACCTGACTACTCTTTGAGTTTCAATACCCGCTCAGATCAAATTCAACGCGAGTTCAAATCGTTTTTCCGATTGATGAACGAACTCAATTTTTCTTCGGGAATCGAGTTGGAAGATTGCGAAAATATTTTTGTGATGGAAAACAGACTCAATGGCTATTGGGCTGGGATCCAATGTCGGCACTGCAAACAAATTTCAATTATCAACAATGAGATTTACGAAACTGTCAACGGGATTTTCGCCTGGGCTCCTGCTCCAGGGTTGGTCGACAGCTATATCACAAACAATCTAATTGCCCAAACATTGGACCAGGGAATCAACATCAGGCAAGGGAGTTCGTTTGTACGAATCGTAAACAACCGGATTTTTTACACCGGACGAAATCATATCGCACTTCAAGAAGGCACAAACAATTGCTTAGTTCTCGGAAATCTTGGCTGGCACGGTGGTTTTTACTCAGAATCAATGGAATTTCCGGGCAGCTCTGGGATCAGCATCCACAGTTCACTGGCCGACAACTGGGTCGTCTGTAATCGAATTGGAAAACAAATCGACGTTACTGGCATCGATGGCAACGGGTTAATTCTTGATCTGATGGAACAGGAATCTTCGGTGGGCGTAATTATGAATAGCTTCTCGGAAAATGAAGGTTCAGGAATCAACACCACCAAAAGCCCCAATGCCTTCATTTGGGGAAACTTTATTGGATTCAATCGTTATGGAATCAAACTGTCGAGGAACGAAGACATCAACCAGACGATCACCGGAAACATTTTTGCATTCAATCTCGAAGCCGCCATCAAAACGTATCGAAACATAGGCAATCAGAAATCGATTGACGCTAACACGTATTACAACGAAAAAAGCATCATCTGGGATGACGACGATCCAGAGCTTGGTCGCTTTGGTGCCCTCTCAGTCCTGAAAAATTCAACGCCTTGGGAAAGCAACGGCGCTCAATATCCGCCCAAATAGACACCGTGATTCCCCGATCGTTTATTCTTCAAAACGATTTCCTATTTCCGCAAACTTAATTCGTCGTAATGAAGATCGAGATTCCAGTTAGCAAGTCGTTAACCCAAATCCAGTACGGTCAGCTGGACACGCGTGTCACGATTCCGGCTGCGAAGTTCTATTCTCATTACGTGCGAAAAAATCTTCCTCTTAAGTTGACCGGGATGATGGGAAAATGGCCAGCGATGAAGCGATGGAGCCTCGAATATTTTCGGGAACTCGAATCCACTTCTGAGGTCCACCTTGAAAACGGAAATGTCATGCAAGGGAAAACCGATTTCCAGAAGGCATCGTTTTCTCAATATATCGATCAACTCATTCACGATACCGATGGCTCGAAATCGAAAGCTTACTTGTCCGTTTTTCGGATCTTCAAACAATTTCCCCAATTGGAATCGGATGTCGATTTTTCGATCCTGAATCAATTCAAAGTCAAGTCGTCAACTTCTGGATGGATTGGGCCAGCTGGGACCGTGACAGGGTTCCACATCGATTGGGGAGACAATATCCTGGCGCAAATATCGGGCCGAAAAAAAATTCATCTCGTCGCTCCTCAATATACGCCTTCGATGTACGTTAGCCGCAAATTCGATCAAGGCACCACCATCAGTGAAGTCAACCTGAATGATTGGGACCCCAACCGGTTTCCGAAATTTCAGCATGTTCCCGTGACGGAACTGATTCTTCATCCAGGTGAGATGATCTTTATTCCAAGAGGTTGGTGGCATCACGTCGAATCGCTCGATCCTTCCATCAGTGTCAGCAACATTGCTTTCGATTGGAAAGGAATCGTCATAGACGTCATCCCGCACCGAGTCAAGCAACTACTTCATGACTGGGGACTCTGGAAATGCGAGTGCACCTGTCACGTGGTTGTGGATGGCAAGTGGGTCAAAAAGTGACCTGTTGTTCTGCCACCGCAAACGGTTTTTCGATCCGTACTGAATGTTCGGGTAACGCGGTTTAGAGGCCCCAGTAATCCGGTTTGAATTCGAGATTTCTGGTTGGGATGCAACCTATATTTTCAGCGGCCTTGATTGGCGTCGACGTATGTGAGCCGATCCTCGTGCCTCTGAATTTGTTTTGCCCCGAAAGCTTTTCCTCAAACGAGCCATCAGCCAGTACGTTGTCTGCTCACGACAAAAATCCGGATCCCTCAAAAAAGCAAAACGGACCAGCGTCGCAGTCCATTTCTGCTGACTTGATGGAACTATTCGAGAAACTCATTGAGGTTGAAGAGTTCGATGCTCATCCCGATTTTGATCGCTGGGTTCGCCAGATTCGAAATGATATCGATCCTGAAAAATGCTTGGCAGTGATGGACCAAATCCGGATCTATCGAGAAGACTTACAACAGAAAACTCCCAGCCTCGAAATTCCCTGCCGACTTGGAAACTACGACTTGATTGAAGAACTGGGGCGCGGCGGAATGGGCACCGTGTATCTCGGGATTGGCGGGGATCAAACGACCGGTTTTGCCATTAAAACATTTTTTAATTCGGGGGAACAAACCGCAGCCTACCAAATCGAAGCGGAAGTGTTGGTAGGATTGGATCACCCCAATATTGTGCCGCTGGTCGATTTTGGTGATCAGGATGATCTCGTTTTTTTAGTGATGGAAAAGATTGAAGGGATCGCTTTGTCCGATTTTGCTCAATCATTTCATAAACAGAACGAACATGACGATTCGATCGAAAAGTGGAAATTCGTCGTTTCTCTCTTGCTTCAAGTAGGACAGGCGATCGAGTACGCTCACGGTCAAAAAGTGCTGCATCGAGACATTAAACCGGGAAACATTTTGGTCGACAAAGATTCCAAAGCGTGGCTAACCGATTTTGGACTTTCGACAACCAGCACCGCTCCCAGCAAGTTTGTCGGTGGAACCCCCGGTTACATGGCTCCGGAACAGTTGACTGGTATCAGCAACCCACAAACCGACATTTTTGCCTTCGGCATTACTTTGCTCGAATCGCTGATTGGTATTCGACGCAACGGGGATGCCTTCAAACAGAAAACGGGTGGAAACATTGACCTTGAATCTTTGGCACGAGGATTTCCAAAAGTTCCGGTCGATTTATTACGAGTGGTGGCACGTGCCACCGAAACAGTCCCCGAGAATCGCTACCCAGAATTTCAGGACTTACTGGCTGAATTGGAGAGCTTTCTTTTTCAACCACCAGCCCAGTCACGAGGATTTGGAGGATTTGGGTTTTCTCGACTCGCGGAAAAGCTCCCCTTTCTTCGGCGGATATTTGATTGAAC
>JBCCSJ010000175.1:0-11921 GCA_039200505.1 Planctomycetota bacterium
AATCTTTAAAGCCTTTAGAACCTGTTAACGTTTCGTTGACCCCAAGACAAAGATTCGGTGACTATCTTCAAAGTCGTGGAATGCGAAACACGGAACAACGAGATCTGGTTTTGGATTACGTTTTTCGGCAGCATGATCACTTCGATGCGGACCAACTGATCGAAAGATTGCCGACCAAAGGCAATCCGGGCTACGTAAGTCGTCCGACGGTGTATCGTACCCTTAATGAATTCGTCGACGCGGGTCTTTTGCGGAAGTTCACGTTGGATGGGCGAAGCGTTTACGAACACGATTATGGCTATCCGCAGCACGATCACTTGTATTGCACCAAGTGCCAGCGATTGTTCGAATTTCAAAGCGATGCGTTGATTGAACTGAGAAACCAGGTCGCGAAAGAGCACGGGTTCAAGGTTCAAAACCACCGTTTTACGATCAATGGTATCTGTGCTGATTGTCGTAAACCCAGCCGTGTACGTCGAAAAGTCGACTTGATTTGACTCGATTAAATTTTAGCAATCGAAGGAAGTCGTCGATTCTTGGTCTCCGGCATTCGTCTGCCCGAATTACAAAATCGAAGCTGGTTGATAACCAATTGCGTCAGGGTATTGCTGGCCTATCAGATTGACTTGATCTACAAACGTTTTGACTTGGTTTTTGGCCAACCCGGTAAGCTCTTTTGATGCCACCAGGATCGAATTTAAATCGTCGATTCCAAGTGGCAATCGGTCGTCGTCGGCCAGCCTTTGAAGCATATCATTGTCAGCGATGTGGCCAGATCGCAATTCGCCGACGGTTTTGACGGCATGCTCTTTGATGATCTCATGGGCGGTTTCGCGGCCGAGCCCAGCCTTGACGGCCTGCATCATGATTGTTGTGGTCATCAAAAACGGAAGGTAATGACGATTCTCAGATTCGATGACGGCTGGATAGGCTTCCATTTGGCCAAGGATAGTAAGGAAGGTTTCGACCAGACCATCGAAAGCGAAGAACGAATCTGGCAATGCGATTCGTCGAACCACAGAACACGATACATCCCCTTCGTTCCATTGGTCTCCCGCAAGTCCGGACAGCATCGTTTGGTATCCCTTGAGGATAGTATGGAATCCATTGACTCTTTCGCATGACCGAGAATTCATTTTGTGCGGCATCGCGCTAGATCCCGTTTGGCCTTTGGCGAATCCCTCGCTTGCCGTTTCATGTCCTGCCATTAGTCGAAGAGTACGACAGAACGATGCTGGTCCGCTGGCTAATTCTACCAATTGGGAAACACAACGCAGATCCAGGCTGCGAGGGTAAACCTGTCCTAGGTTGATAAACCGTTCTGGAATTCCCAGAAATTTGACGACCAGATTTTCCAATTGCACTGCCCTGGCCGGATCTTTTTCAAATAAGCTTAGTTGGTCCATCTGCGTTCCTACGGCTCCTTTAAGTCCGCGGACGGGATAGATTGAGATAAGGGATTCCAAGGACCGAAAGGAAAGCAGCAATTCCTCGCCAAACATGGCAATCCGTTTTCCAAAAGTCGTTGGCTGCGCCGCGACGTTGTGAGTGCGGGCGGTAATGAATAAGTCTGCCCAATTTTGAGCCCGCGATGCGAGCTGATAAAGAATCGCAGCAGTACGATCTCGGATCAGTTTCAAAGAACGAAAGACTTGAAGCTGTTCAACATTTTCGGTCAGATCTCGAGATGTCATTCCTTTATGGATATGTTGCTGGCCTGCCAAGTCGCAAAACTCTTCAATTCTCGCTTTGACGTCATGGCGAGTGATTCGCTCTCTTCGCATGATTGAATCCAAGTCGATCTGGTCAATCACGTTTTCGTAGGCTTGGATCGCCAAGTCTGGAATGTCCAACCCAAGCTGTTTTTGAGCCTTAAGCACGGCGACCCAAAATTCCCGCTCTAGACGAATTCGGCCTTCGGCAGACCAAATCGCTTTCATTTCGTCAGAAGCATATCTTTCTGCCAATACATTAGGAATCATCTTTGCATTCCAATCACTTTGAAAATCTGAATCGCAGTTTTTTACGGTTGGGGATAGCGATTGAAAAGGGCCGATGGATTTCGGAAAAGCGAAATCGGAAAACCGACCGGTCATGATCGAGCTGAAGGAGTACGAAGGTGAGAATTCACCCCCAAACATCGAAGATTTGGACGTCAACTGTCCTTATCACTTTACGATGGCTCGGGCAATTCGATAACATACTTCCGATTAGGTAAGCCGGTGAAGCTGTATTAATCAGTGTATTTGGTGTCTTTCAAGGCGGCTGAGGCGTCGATAGATTATCGACAGCATTCGAGTTAAGGAAAACTCGCTACACCGGCAGGGATATTCGCTAAAGGAGAATTCTGTGAATCAAGGTATTCGCTATTTCGTAATCAACACGATTTGCGTCCTGCTCGCTATCTGCCTCGCATCTTCCGTTGTGGCACAAGAAAAAGGCGAATCTGAAAAACCAGCGACCGTCCAAGAATCCGTCGTTGGTCAGACTCTTTCCGTACAGGAATCTGATGCCCCCAACGAGGAGGAAACAAGTGAGGTCGCAACCAAGGTTGCCGAGCCGATTCGCTTTGCCAGCGAACAGTATCTTCCGGCTTCGACGAAAGCCTGGTTATCGATCCCTAATCCGCGCGTTTTAGAAAAAGCGTTCGAGTCGACTCAGATCGGTGAACTTGCTCAAAGAAAAGAGATCAAGCCGTTCAAAGAAAGTCTTGAAAAACAGGCGCAGCAGTGGTTCAAACAACAAGACGTCCGGCTTGGCATTAAACTCGAAGACCTGCACGATGTTCACTCTGGAGAGGTCTGCATCGCAGGCGTGTTCCCTGATGTTGTTGGTAACAATAAAGTTGCCGATTTGCATGGTCTGATTCTGTTGATGGATGTTTCTGAAACAGAAGAAAAAGCGATTGCCCTGCAAAAGAAGATGAATGCTGAGCAGATCAAGAAGGGGGCGACGGTAAAAGAGATCAAAATCAATGGCATCACTGCCACACAAGTCACAATCAGCAATCCGAAGCGATTTCTCAAAAGTCAGACTAACTTACAGGCGATTGTGAATGGTTGGTTCTTGGCTTGCGACAACGTTACCATTTTTAGGGACGTTCTTCGAAAGCTTGCCGATCCCGCCAAAATCAAGCCGCAGGAAACTCTGTCGGCCCAAAAAGCATTTTCCGAGGTGATGAGTCAGACGGAACTGGGTAGCAACACCCAACACATCCGCTGGTTCGTCGATCCATTTGGGTACGCCGAATTGGCTCAAGCGTTAAAGGATGAGGAAAGAGTCAGCCGGCCTCGCAGCGACAGTTGGGTAGCCATTCTTAAACAACAGGGTTTTAGTGCGTGGAAAGGGATAGGGGGCAAGGTTTCTGTTGCCACCGGCGAACACGAATTTCTTCATCAAACATTCACTTACGTTCCATCCAACAACAATGTCCCCAATTATAAGCGGATGATGGATCTGTTTGACTTTTCCGGCAAACCATTGGAGGTCGCTCCATGGGTTCCGGAGGACTGTTCGGGCTACGTCACAATGAATTGGAAAATGGAGAAAGCTTTGGAGAGTATCGGGCACATTTTTGATGCCCGGATTGAAGAAGAGGGTGCCTGGGACAGAATGTTGTACGATCTGAAAATCGACATCGATACGCCGCTGGATGTAAAAAAACTCGTCGGTCTCATTGATAACAGAATTACGATCGTCGCGGCAGTGAATCGACCAATCGACGACAACAGCGAACGGGTTGTAATCAGCGTTCCAATTAAAAAAGAGGAAGGCCTTGTTCTCGACTCACTGAAGACTGCATTACGGGGTGAAGTTTTGAACCTGGGCGGAAATAAAGTAATCAAAGTTGAGAACAATAATGATTACGAACTCGATGAAGATCTTCCAGGCGGACCATTTGATTTGCCCGAAGACGATTTTGAGGAAGAGGAACAACCTCGATTCGAATTGTTTGCCAAAAAGTATTTTGCCGTAAAAAATCGAAATTTGATTGTTACTAATAACAAGGAATACATGAAAAAGTTATTGGTGCGTAAAGAATCGAAGCTGGCTGCAGAAGTTGACTATCAAAAGGTCAAAAATGCGATCGGTCAATTTACGGACGATAAAAAAATCTGCTGGCGTCAATTTGGTCGATTGGACCGCACTCTTGAGGCGAATTACGAAACGCTTAGGCTAGGAGAGATGGGAAATTCCCAGACGATCTTGGGACGATTGGTCAATCAAATGATTGAGCAGCAAAAAATGGAATCGGATGATCCGGTAGATGCGGACCCAGCTAAAATTAGGCAGCAAAAGCTAGATGGCGCGAAATTGCCTCAGAATTACCAAAAAGAAATTGCCCCTTTTCTCGGGCCAATGGGTTGGGTGATGGAATCCGAAAGCGAAGGGTGGCGGATTACCGGCGTGATTTTGAAAAAAGAAACCGCCGCTCAAAAATCCGTCGGCAAGAAAGCAGATGCTGACGAAGCCAACGCTCAAGAGAATGACGATAAGAATTAGTCTTATCTTTCGCGAGATAAACTGGTTCCGTTTGTTTGATACCTGCCTACCGAGGCACTATTACTAAGAAAAAGAGTGCAACGTGTGCCTTTTCGAATTCACTTTGAGCTTCTGAGTTCACGAATCGTGTCGATGGTATTTTGAATGTCATGGGGGACCGGCGCTTCTACCTTAAGCGGGTCGCCAGTGATCGGATGCATGAGTGAGATCTTTAGCGCGTGAAGAGCTTGGCGTTTCAGAAGAACTTGATCGTCTTGCAGAGACCTGTCGAGATCTTTACGTCCTAATTGAGACCGTCCGCTGTACAGCCTGTCACACAAAACCGGCGTTCCGATATGGGCCAAATGAACCCGGATTTGATGGGTGCGACCCGTTTTAGGCTTGGCCGTGACGACCGCAAACCCGTTTAACCTCTCTTTAACCTCGTAAAACGTTTGGGCAGTCCGACTGGTTGAATGGCCAATTCGAATGGCTTTTTTTTCGCGTTGGTAGGGATGAGCCCCGATCGGTTTATCAATCAAGTCGCGATCTCGATCAGGCGCCGGGCTCACCAATGCCAGATATTCTTTATCAACCGATCTCTGTTCAAATTGACGCGACAACCCAAAGTGTGCCTGATCCGTTTTGGCCACTAGGATTACGCCGGAAGTGTCTCGATCCAGTCGGTGAACGATGCCAGGGCGACTTGGTCCGCCGACCTGGCTTAAAGATTGAAAACGAAAGGTGAGGGCAGCGGTCAAGGTACCCGACCAATGTCCTTTGGCTGGATGGACTACCATGGCAGCTGGTTTATTGATGGCCACAAGATGTTCGTCTTCGAAAAGAACATCCAACGGGATATTTTCCGGAAGTGATCCCAGTGGTTCGGGGTTGGGTTCAGTAAATATGACCAATTGTCCCGGTTTAAGCCTTGTCGATGATTTACATTTTTTGTTGTCAACACGAACGTCGCCCGAGGCGATCGAACGTTGCAATTTCACCCGGCTATGTTTTGAAAAATGGCGAACCAAAAATGCGTCCAACCTTTCGCCATCGCCTGATTCTTCCACTCTCATTTGATGAACGGTCGATTCGGTTTCAGGATCATTAGGAATCAGGTTAGAGTCAGTCATTGCGCTGAATTGTGCGAGGAAAACGGGATAGCGAATCTCAAAGTTTAAGCTGACACGATTACCTCGGGTTTGCAAGTCATCAGTAAGCTCTCATGTGAATTTGAAATGGATCCGGTCTATTCCGACCGAAATTTGTTGGTAGACTGGAATCTTCAAAAACTCTTAAGTGAAGAATTGAAAATGAAATTTATTGAGATGACCGGTGCAACACTTGACGCCATCATCAATGACGATGAATTGTTGTCCCAGAATCTGGACGATGCTGGCGTAAATCCAGATTCCATCGTTCGAGTCAACCAACAGGGTGACATCGAAGTTCGCAAGGAATCCAAATGGGCAGTAATTGGCGGCTTGCTTGGCAATTTCGACGAACGGATTAAAAAGATTACTGGTTTCGACTGGGTGTGATCACAGAATTCAGCCGCTGGCGAAACGGACATACTCAAACCGATTCATGAGCGATGGTTCGGCACTGATCAACTTGCTTGGAACTGCCCGTTTCTTTTGAACCCGAATTGTTCGTCAAAGGTTAAAGTCGTTTAACACGGCGAAGGCCAAAATCATCGTAAAGAGTGTGCCCAGGGGAAAAAGGATGATTTTCACCCAAATCGTTTGAATTCCGATCCACCGAAGATAGACCTCAACTATCGGAGCCGCGAGAAAACAAAGATTGGCGAAGATACCGCCTACGACCACCGGGATCAAAAGATCCAACTTTAAAATGTCTTTACCAGCCAGCAACACACAAAAGATTCCCATAATGGCAACGTAAGGAATCCTGAGTTTTTCCCAACTCAAAAAAACGTACTTGGCTAAATTTGCGATCTCGTTCGATTTAATTTTCCTTTTCATATTGGTTGGCTCAAGACTTACGTTTGGACTTGAGAACGGATTACCATCATTTTGCGATTCAGGATTCATGCAAAAATCTATTGGTAGAGTAATCGAGAGTTTGATCGTTCGAATATACCATCACTGTGAGAAATAAAGCGGCGGATTCTTTGAATCGGATGGCCCTGAGGGCAGTAAAAAACTGCTTCCAACGCAATATTCGTTCGTCGGTGTTAAAATATTCGGGCGAAAGCGGGCCTTTGAGTGTGGTTTTTCGCTGGAGCGGAATAGAACGCGAACGTATCACGCGATGATTCGGGCGACCATTGAAGATTAAAAACTGATCGCCTATGCTGCTTGCCCGGGATCAAAATTGCCCACAGCCAAATTCAGAGGGTTGGTACCAAGATATGCCAAAGGATTTTCTTAAGGGAGCCGCAGATAGCTACGACGTCGTAGTCATCGGAAGCGGTCTGGGGGGACTCACCGCTGCCAATATTTTGGCTCGTGAGGGGTTAAGCGTTCTGCTACTTGAACAACATTACAAACTTGGCGGATTGGCAACTTGGTTCACCCGGCCTGGAGGACATATTTACGACGTATCGTTGCACGGTTTTCCTTATGGAATGGTAAAAAGTTGCCGTCGATATTGGTCGAAAGAGATTGCGGATTCGATCGTTCAATTGCATGGCGTTCGATTTGACAATCCGATGTTTTCGCTAACCACTTCGTTTGACCGCAAAGATTTTACTCGGCTTTTAACGACAGACTTCGGAATCGCTGAAACTCGCGTACAGGAATTTTTTGACACCGCTCGGGGGATGAATTTCTACGACGACCAAAGCATGACAACCAAACAATTGTTTGACAAATATTTCCCTGGTCGAGAAGACGTCATTCGATTGTTGATGGAACCGATCACGTATGCCAACGGGTCGACTTTGGAAGATCCTGCCATCACCTACGGGATCGTGTTCTCAAATTTTATGTCCAAAGGTGTGTTTGTATTCCAGGGGGGGACAGACAAACTGGTTAACGCAATGCGAAAAGAGATGCGTGCCAATGGGGTGGATATTCGGATCAATTGCAACGTGACTCGGATCAATGTCAATACCAAAGGGATAGAGTCAATCGAAGTCGGTGGCCAACCGGTCTTTAAAGGTGGCCAACAATTACAACCACGTACCATAAAGACCAAGGCGGTAGTTTCCAACGCGAATTTGCGGTCAACAATGTTCCAATTGATTGGTGAAGACAAATTTGACAAACAGTTTGCCGAAGAAGCCAAGGCAGTTCGACTGAACAATTCGAGTACGCAGGTTTACATGGCGATGAAACCGGGCGACACCGTGCCCCGCGAAACAGGTGATTTATTGTTTACCAGCACGGCCGAACGATTTCAGACGGACCTGTTACTCAGTCGCGACATCACGAGTCGGACATTTTCGTTCTACTATCCAGACACTCGGCCTGGTGGTAAAGATCGAACTTTAATTGTGTCCAGTACCAATGCGAACTACGAGGACTGGGCAGGACTTTCAGAAGAAGAATACAACGCCAGCAAAGAAGATTTGGTGCAAACAACCCTGGATGCTTTAGAGCCTTATGTTCCTAATTGTAGGGAAAGAATTGTCCATGCCGAAGCAGCCACACCGCTAACATTCGAGCATTACACCAAACATATCGCGGGAGCTAGTTTCGGTACCAAATTCGAAGGATTAATGGTCAGTCGAGCACTTCCCGATCAAATTCAAGGACTGTATCACGCGGGAAGTTGTGGAATCATCATGTCAGGTTGGTTGGGAACGATCAATTATGGCGTCATCGTCGCCAACGATGTCATTAATCATCTTAGTAGTTCGGTGGCGACTTCTCCGGTGGCGGCCACTTAGGCCAGCCTTTATTCGTAGCAATCCAATTCAAGCAACCTTTTATCGCCGGGGGAAATTTTGACCGACACAACCGATAGTTTGAACGAGATTCACCGGGCGATCCCTCATCGTGCTCCGATGCTTTTGGTCGATGAAATTATAACTCGTGATGAAAACACAATTCATTGTCGAAAAACGTTTCATGAAGACGAATTTTTCTTTCAGGGTCACTATCCAGATCATCCTCTAGTGCCTGGAGTCATATTGTGTGAAGCCACGGTGCAGGCGGGCGCCGTTTTATTGTCGGGATTAGCGGGCATCCAAAATGGGATGCCTGTGTTGACCCGAATGAACGATGTCAAATTCAAGAATATGGTTCGACCCGGCGATCAAATCGACCTTCATGTCAAGCTGGATGAAGTCGTATCCAATGCCTACTATCTGACAGGTCAGGCAAAAACGAAAGGTAAGACTGCCGCACGACTCTCTTTCACTTGCACGATGGCCGAAGCGACTTGATATGAATTTTTTGAAACTGAAAGATAAAACGGTTGTTGTATTCGGAGTCGCCAACAAAAAAAGCGTTGCTTGGCATATCGGGAAAACACTTGAAGAATTTGGGGCAACCGTTGTTTACGTGGTAAGAAATCAGGCTCGAAAAGAATCGGTCGGCAAACTGATGACAGATCGGCCATGCTTTGTTTGCGATGTTGAATTTGAACACCAAATTGATTCCGTTCGAGATCAAATTCAGGCTGAATTTCCCAAAATTCATGGACTGGTTCACTCGATCGCATTTGCCGCTTACGACGACACTGGAATCCGACCTTTCCATGAAACCACGAAACAGCAATTTTTGCGCACGATCGATATCTCCTGTTACTCGTTGATCAGAATTTGCAATGCGTTCAAAGAACTGCTGGTGAACGATGCCTCGGTCATTACGATTTCCATTTCGACAACGACGATGGCCAGTGAGAATTACGGATTTATGGCCCCGGTGAAAGCTGCATTGGATAGTTCGTTAGCGTTTCTTACAAAAAGTTTTAGCCAGTTTTCGCAAGTACGATTTAATGCGGTTGCGCCGGGACTTTTAAAGACATCAGCCTCAGCTGGTATCCCGGGATACGTTGACAGTTACTTGTTCGCTGAAAAAATCATCCCTCGCGGTAAAGCGGTTTCTACGCAAGAAGTTGCTGATGCCGCTTGTTTTTTGCTTAGCCCGAGATCGTCAGGTATTACGGCTCAGCAGATTATTATCGATTGTGGAATGTCAATTAATTATTTTGACAAATCCGTAATCGAATCCGTCATGAAGGATAATTAATTACTAGAGATGCTGGAAGTCATTTCGAAATGGAGATTATAATAAGTGTCCCACTCAGATTTCTATGGGAACTGCTTCCAGATGGGTATCCGATTTCAGTGCCAGTTTTGTGACAAAAAGTTGCATGTAAAAACCAGTCAGGCTGGCCTGGAAGGAATTTGCCCTCATTGCCAAGGTACAGTATTGGTCCCCTCAAGCTCAACGGTTGAAGCTGAAAAAATTCTTAAGCGGACTAATAACAAAAACGTGGCCGGAATTGGGTCCAAGTCGTCTATCGAACTCTACCATGCGGATGATTCTGATCTGGAAGTGGAAGTTACCAATCCTGTAACAACGGCATTCGTGCGGACCAAACAGACTCGACTTCCAGAAGCTGGCTCTGGTTCGTTTATGCTTGATCGTCCAACGCCGCCTCCGACGCGGGGTAAAGTCGATCCGATCGCCGAAGCTCCCAAAAAGATTTGGTACTTTCGAAATAAAAACATCGGAGAACGCGGGCCACTGAAAGCCAAAGCAATGAGACACCATCTCAAGAAAGGGGATGTCGACATTGGATGTGTCGTTTGGAGAGAAGACTGGGAAGACTGGCTTCCTGCAGAAGATGTTTTTCCCGAGTTGGTTCAGAAACTGCACGAACGAAAAAAGAAAGAACGACTGAATCGAGCTTTCAAAAATGCGGACTATCAGATTCCGGAAGAATTAAATCCAGATTCAGAAACCCATGTCAGGCACAAACGTCGGACTGCAATTTTTGCGATTTGTATCGCACTTGGACTACTTGTGATTTTTGGCCTGACCGTCCTGTTAATTCGAATTCTCGAGGCATGACTCAAAAATTGCCACGAAGTTAGATCTCCACTCAGCGTCTGATCAGTTCAAGCTTGATTACCGCAAATCGAAGCTGCTGGTTGTTTTGATGACGAAAATTCGGTCCAATGCCTAACTCAAGTTAACTTAAAATTACCTCGAAAGGGGATGAATCCTATGAAGCGATATTTCATTTTGGCGGCCTGTGCTGCCTTGTTTTCACTTGGAAATCTGTCGGCAACTCTAGCGCAGGAAACGACCGATCAAAAAAAGGAAGAAACCAAGACAGCTGAACCGTTTGATGTTACCGTTTGCGACGGGAAGCTCTCGTTCAAGGCTGACGGAAACTGGAAGATGGTGCCTCCCAAGAGTCGGATACTTGAAGCAGAACTTAAGATTCCTCGAACTGGTGATGACGAAGCCGATGGTCGATTGACGATCATGGGGGCGGGCGGCTCGGTAGAGGCCAACATACAGCGATGGCAGATGCAGTTTAAGCAGCCAGATGGATCGGCAACGTCTGAAAAAACAAAAGTCGTCAAAGAAGAAGTTGATGATCAGGAAGTTAACTTCGTGGATATCACCGGCACATTTCTCGATTCACCTGGCGGGCCGTTCAGTGGCAGACCCAAGGTTGAAAGGGAGGACTATCGCATGTTGGCGGCTATCATTGCCACCAAAAGCAACGGACAGTACTTTCTTAAGCTTTATGGTCCTAAAGCAACGATCGACAAGAATGCCAAAGAGTTTAAAGAGATGGTCAAGAGCATGACGACCAACTAGCGAAATTATCGTTGAACCAATTTAGATGTTGTAAAAGCCGGACCATGGTCCGGCTTTTTTAATTGACGGTACCAAATCGAACGACCAAGTTTGACTGGCAATTGAATTTAACGTGAAACGGATCTTCCACGTATGCCGTTTGTAGTGGTTGATTGGCGGGCGTACCCGAATCGGATTTTCAGAATTGAAAGAATTTGGCCGACCTGGATGCCGAATTGGGCTAATTTTCTGTGGGAAGGTTTTGAAGTTGAAATGTCAGATTGACGTTTCAGCTTCAAAGACATTTTTCATTGTTTGATCCCAGCTTATCCATTCAACTTTTCCGGTCACATGAATTCGCGGTTGTCGAAAAACAATAGACGGCAGGGGGCTGCCATTGTCGAATTGGCGGTTTGCTTGCCAATTTTGATCTTGATTACAGTCGGAACCATCAGTTCCACATCGATCATCTTTTTAAAGCAATCCTTGAAAATTGCGGCCTACGAAGGCGCGCGAGTGGCAATCGTGCCCGGTGCAGAAAGTGGATCCGTCGTTGCTGAGGTCCAATCAATCTTAAGCCAGCGAAGTGTCACAGGAGCCGTGATCGACGTGACCCCGGACGTAAGGTCATCATCTCAAGGGACTACGATTACGGTCACCATTGATGCACCAGCATCTGGGAATGGATTTTTCATCGAGACCTTTTTC
>JBCCSJ010000176.1:0-11813 GCA_039200505.1 Planctomycetota bacterium
CCTCCGTGTTGATCAATAACACGGCAGTAACGAAATGAAGAAGACTTTGGTTCACTCGGAGACAACTTTATTCATTCGCTATCAAGAACAAAATAAAACGTTTCCCCGTAAAATCAGACAAACTTGTGGGTAAACCTAAGGCCTAGTGACAGCCAGCGCAGTTCCTGTTGGCGAGGACACTCTTGTCGATCTTCCCAGTGAGGAACATTTTGGCCAGTTTGGCTTGCTCGCTTTCGGGAGACAGAGAGACGACTTGCTCGAAGTACCCTTTTGATTTGGTTTTGTTGTTTAACTGGTGCCAGCCGTCTCCGAGCCCAAACAGAAGTTCACCTTTTGCATGGGATGACAAAGAGTCGAAGTAGGCTTGCTGAAGCTCATAGGTTTTTTCGTAGTCGTAGACGGCGAGATTCAAAATGGCCAACCGTTCTGACTTGGAGAGCGGAACCGTCCGGCCAATCTGAACGAGGGTCGCTGCGCGAGGGATGAGCACCGAAACGTCATCCGGAGCCATCGCACATGCTTGGTGCATCATGGCCAAGCCCTCAGTCAGTTCATTGGTGGCCAATTCTTCATTGCCAGCTTCCTGAGTTTGGCCGCTGCGGTAGACGAAACCAGATCCAAGCCAGACCAGCGCCTCCCAGTTGTTTGGATTCTTGGCTAACGCTTGTTCACACTTGGTCATGGCCCTTGCGAAGGCTTCTTCGTCTTCGTTGAAAATTCCTTCGAAGAAATCCTCTCTGACTTCAAAATCAAATCGATCAGACGTGGCAGTCCCAGAGGTAGCCTTGGCTTTCTTCTTTGTTTCCGGAGCTTTCGTTTCTTTTGAATTTGCAAAATCGAACTTTGCCTTTAAAGCCGTTTTTACGGGATCGGGTAACGCGTCCCAATATTCGGTTCCCTGAAGGTTCTCGTAATTCACAATGCCGCGAGCACGAAGCTCCTCTTTTCGCTCAGGTGATTGCTCATACATCCAAGAATTGAGATAAATCGAAGCAATGCGAAGCTTGACCGCTGCGGTAGCTTCCTCATTGTCTAGCTCAGCAAGTATTTTCAAGCCCCCATTCCATTTCTTAAGGCCGTTTTGCCAATCGCCTTTCTGAAACAATTTGCTGCTCTGGAGGACAAGTGCCGTTGCTTTCCATCCTTGACCAATCTTGGAATCTGGTTTGTCGCTAAGGAGCATGTCTGCTTCTGATGCCATTTTGGCGAGCAAATCAGGGTCACTGTTTCCTGATTTTTCAAGTAATAGCATTTTGCTGTCAAACTTGAGGTCCGCATCGTCGGGAGTATCTTTTTCCTGGAACACGATCGAACAAATGCTTACAAGACAAAAGGTAACGAATAGAGCAATGAGCTTCATGATTTTTCCTAATAAATCCTATGCTATGAATTGAGATGAACAATTGAATTGGAGGTATGATCTTCCGCGCATTGGAAGCTTGCATAGCCGTGGGATTGAACTTGCGTCCAGAAGTTCATCGAATCCCGATTCTCTGAAAACCCACGAAGCCTACTACTCACACGGATCAATGAAACCAACGCAAGCAATGTGGGACAGCAAGATGACTTGAAGCGGCGAAGCATCTGTTTGAGTTACATCCTTTGATTTTGACAGTAGCAAGCGGCCACTGAATGAAACCCATCATTCGAATGAACCTTTCAAACCAATTCAAAAAATTTCGTTGGACTCACCAGTCCACAAGGGACCGTTCCACTTAAAGAGGGGATCGAGAGCTACGACAACCCGAAGAATAATACGGGCTCACCAAGAAATGCATTAAGCAAAACAAGATCCATCAGCCAATCGCATATACGGCCGAATCGGCGTTCAATCCAGCCTTTGGAGTCCACTTCATTCCGCACGTAATTACCTTGGATTCAGAAGGAAAGATCAGAGATCTGTTCTATCGATTCAAGAAGAATTTTCAGCGATTCTCCGACGAATTCGTGCTGCAGCAGTGATTCAATAAAGATTCGAAAAAAGTTTGGTTTCCCTGAAAGAGTTTGAGAATTGCTGGCTTTTTTAGTCGTGGAAGTGTCACGCATGGGAAAAAGTCATGAATCCGATATTTAGCGAATCACCGCATGTTTCCAGATGGTCTTTTTGCGTGGCAATATTTCGGCCAGCTTCGAAGTCGAGTGCGGCCAAAACGAAGAATGATGCGAACTTGGGAGGTCTTTGAAAGATCTGGATGGACTCCAGGTTCTTTTTGTTGGATCAACGAAACTGTGAAGGGCGAAGCAATGGTCAATCTACTTAAGGGTGCGATTCTAATTCCTGCGATTCTTTTGATGAGTGTTCAAACGAATGTTCCTGCTCAGGATTCAGATGAATCGGGAAAGATACGCTCAAGTCCAGTCGAAGTTCCGGATTCTATCGAAGGGCAAAAAAAGCTTCTTCTGCTCGATTTCGCCTTGATCGAAGTGGAAGAACTGAGGAAAGAGGCCAGCAAATTTGAGATGCGGGCCAAACAGGCAATTCTTGAAGATAAGGGTACCCAACTGGTCAGAAACCTTCGTGCAAAGTCAAAAGACTTTCAAAAGCAGTCAAATGTTATAGCCGATCGCTTTGGAATCGGAAAGCTGGAGGGGCTGGCACCCACTTACCATTCAAGGCTTCGAACTCGCGGGCTCAATCGGCCGAAAGAGTTATTCGAGGTGAAGCAGAAAGTTCAGACGGATCGTTCTCGATTGAAATTCAATTCTCGTTTGCAAATTGGTGGACACGAGAAGCCCGATTCACTGCTCTTTGCAGCGTGCGAACTTGCAGAGGCCGCGGCACTTGTTCTTAAAAAGGATTCAAAAACCGTGGCGATTGAAGGTCCGTTGAAAGCGTTTCGAGCTGAATTAGAGGCTTATCGACACGATCTTGAAAAGTCATTCTCCACGGAGCCCTCAGATCTGGAAGAGCTGCAACGTCAAATCCTTGAGTGCGAGCTGATAGCTCAATCGCTTGAAAGAATTGATTTCGTCGTCAAGCCGAAGTGATTAAACTTGGTTTTCAAAAAGTGAATTGAATCATCTCTTTCGCCGATATGTCACGCGCACCCACAACGAATGTCGCCCTCATTCAAAGTCTCGCAAATCAAGATGAGCAATTGGCTTGGGAGGAGTTCGTCAACTCTTACGAGCCACTGATCTACGGCGTCGCCAAAGGTCTCGGACTAAACGATATTGACGCAGCGGATGCCGTTCAGGAAGTGCTCGTCCATGTTTCTCAAGTTGTTGCAAACTGGTCGCCAAACGGCAACAAAGGAGCGTTTAGATCTTGGTTACGACGTGTGGCCAGAAACAGAATTCTGAAGGTACTTAGTCGAACGCGAATGTTAAAAAGCGAAGCAGCATCTTCAGAATCAAGGCTCGACCTTTCAAGCGTTCGCAATGAACCGAGATCAACTATCGGAATTGCTTTCAGGCGCCAGGTTTTGATTCACGTGGTCGATAGAGTCAAAGGCTGCTTCTCGGAATCGACATGGCAGGCGTTCTGGCAAAGCTATGTTGACGGAACTGCAACGGCAACCGTGGCGGAGAATCTTGGCATGTCGGTCGGTGCCGTCTACATTGCTCGCAGTCGAGTTTTAAATCGAATTCAAGCCGAAGTTCAGCAGCTGGTCGACCAAGACTTTCCTGAGTTTGGCGAGGGCTTTGTCGGCGATACCGCACAATTTAAAGTTGCTCTTGAACAAAAAAACTCTCGAGATGAAGGCAAGACGAATGACCAGTGAGCATCTATCAGATCAAGAGTTAAAGCAGCTTTTCTGTTCCACTGACGGATCTGAAGTCAGCGCTGATGCTGAGCACCATCTTAGCCACTGCAAAAGTTGCCAAAAGAAATTGGATCAGCTTGCAGCGAAGGATTGGTGGTGGAATGAGGGGCGAGAAGAACTGATTTCTTCGGTTGCGGATTTATCGACCACTCGAGTTTTGAATCTTTGCGACAGTAACTCTCAACATCAAGAAAATTCTCAACACCAAGAAACGGATTTTATTGAGCGTGATGCATTCGACCCTCGCGATCTGCTCGAGGCTCCGACTCACCCCGAGTTGTTGGGGCGTCTCGGTCACTACGACATCGAATCCGTAATTGGACGCGGCGGCATGGGCGTCGTTTTTCGAGCGTTTGACAATCAGTTGCACCGAGTTGTTGCGATCAAGATGCTATTGCCTCACTTGGCGAATTTTGGACCGGCACGTAAAAAGTTTCTGTTTGAGGCACGGTCAGCTGCCGCTATCAAGAATCCGCATGCAGTTGAAATTTATGAGGTGTGCTCAAACGGCAGGCATCCATACATTGTGATGGAATTGGTCAAGGGTTGTTCGCTCCAGGACTTGGTGGATCGCGAAGGAACACTTTCGGAGATCCAAGCCATGCAGCTTGGATCACAAATCGCCAGCAGTCTTGCCGCTGCGCATCGGCTTGGGCTGGTTCACCGTGACGTGAAACCTGCAAACATCCTCGTCAACGAATCAGTGAGTTGTGCTTACTTGACTGATTTCGGACTTGCCAAAGCTGCTGACGATGCCAGCCTTACCCACACTGGCTTCATCGCCGGGACACCGCATTACATGTCACCAGAACAGTGCAAGGGGCGTCCGGCGGAATCCGTTGCGGATCTGTTTAGTCTCGGTGGTGTGCTGTATTACATGCTCGCTGGCCACCCTCCTTTTCGAGCGCAGAACGCCATGTCTGTCATGCACCGCGTCTGTAGTGAAAAGCATCGTAGTTTAAGTAAAACTAACTCGACAATTTCTGGTCCAGGTGGAGAGGTCGTCGATCGACTTCTGCAAAAAGATCCCAAGTCGAGATACCAAACCGCGGAGGAGGTCTGTGGCGTTCTGACGAAGATGGGCGCGCATCTGATGAATCCGCAGAAACACTCGATTCCGAAACAATCAAAACGTATTCTGCCAAAGTCTTATCTGTTTCCCATTATGGTGATTGTGATCGCTTCTGTCGCAGCCACTTTTGCGTGGCAGTTCCCGACTATCGAATTGGACCAAGCGGATTCAGCAAATGAGCCTACTCATGCGGAGTTCATGACAATTATCGCTTCGAAAGGTCTAGAAGGAAATCTGGAGGGATTGAGTCTCGACCATTGGTCGCCCCAGCAACAACAGTCAGAATTCGCTGCAATTCAGGATGACCCCGAAGCAATGATCAAAGTCTACAAGCAGAATCTTGAGGTCGTCGAGAAATATCAGTCAAACGATTCGTGGTCAGCTGCAGAACTCAATTTTGCGATGGGGATCAGCTACTACACAATGGAACAATTCACCAAAGCAGCCACGTCGTTTGCTTCTTCCGAACGAATTTTTTTGAAACTTTTGAACCCCGAGCACGAGAAATTCGTGCGAGCCCAGATATGGCGAATGCGTGCCAATCGCGAAGCAGGAATCGAAACTGATGAGATCGAAATTCAGAACGTGCAGCAAAAGATGAATCTGGAAAACTACCCCCAAGACATCGAAAGTGCATGGCAGGCTTTCAGCATCACAGAAAGGTAGGTTTAAATGAGACGCCTGAGTATCCAGAATTTTTGTATCGGACAATTTGCTTTGGTTATGAGTCTTTTCTTGCCGATGCTTTTTGTGTGGTCGGTGCCCGAATCCTGCGGACAAGAATCGTCCCGTCCTTTTCTTTTACAGATCAAGCAGCAAGCCAGCGAGCTTAAGATTGCTTTTGCAGCAAATAACGAATCTTCGAAATCTCTTCCAAGGTATTCACCGCTGGCAATTAGTTTCCTGGACGCTGCAGATACCTTGGCACCAATTGAGCCGCGAAAAATTTACGTGCGGAAGAATCCACGTTCCTATCTGTCCCCTGAGCAATTTCGACAGCTTTCTCTGACGGAAAGGGAGTCCTATTCTGAGCAATTTTGCGACGAGAGACTGTACTACGGTCACTACTCAACTCCGCTCGCGTGGACACGTCCGTTTGATCGCCTCGGACAGCAAGGTTTCAATTCCTTGGAAGGCAAAAAAGTACTCGATTTTGGTTTCGGCAATGTTGGGCAATTGCGGATGTTGGCCAGCTTGGGTGCAAGTGTCACCGGAATTGAAATTTCAGATAGCATCCCTAGTGCTATGTACTACCTGCACTCTGATCAAGGAACGGTTGGTAAGATATCGGATGACATCGAGTCCAATGGAGAACTAAAGCTTGTTTTTGGAAAGTGGCCAGCCGACCAAGACATCATTGATGACGTCGGTGTTGGATTCGATCTTTTCATCAGCAAGAATGTGCTGAAGTATGGTTACATTCACCCCGAACGCGAAGCACCTGGCTCTCAACTGATCGACTTGGGTGTCAATGATGAGGAGTTTCTAATTTCGCTTTTTGATGCACTTAACCCCGGCGGCTTCGTTCTCATTTACAACATCCATCCTCCAAAATCGAAGGCAGATGAGCGCTACAAGCCTTGGGCTTATGGTGAAACACCCTGGGATAAAGATCTGGTCAAAAAAGTTGGTTTCAAAGTAATCGAGTGGCATGTCGACGACTCGCAGGCAATTCACGACTTTGGTCGTGTCATCGACTGGAACAAGTCATTTCCGTCGGAAGAAGCCTATCAGGCAAATTTTCGGGCGATGTACACGATTCTGCGAAAGCCGAAGTAGTAATTCCTAGCGAAGATTTGAATTAACCCACCACCCACCAATAAGCTAGAAAATTGTGCAGCTGATATACGAAGACAGCACTGGGCTTAGTACGGAATGCAAATTTTATATTTTGGTGGCTCCCCGGTAGAAGGCTTTTCTCACCTTTCATGCGTCCAAAGGCAAAGAGAATAGGTCACGAAGAATTTACGAGTTGTCGATTTCAAAAATCGAAAATTTCGATGTAACCTTTTCATGACAGGCTCGGATTACTTATGGGAGCTTGCTTGGCCAGTTCTTTTCTTAAGTCAACTCACGTATCAATGTAAAACGGACGTTCGCATGAAAAATCTCGCTTTAGTGATTCTCGTGCTATTTTGCGAGCATAGTCTTGCTCAAATCGCATCAGAATCAAATGAGAAAAGTCTTGGCAGCGATTCCGCTGCTCGACCACTTCTCGCACTCAAGTATTACCGCACTGTTCAGCTCGATCAGCTTCAAGAACTTGCAAAAGAAGATCGAACGGCTGAACTTTTGTACGGGTGTGCCAGTGGTGACAAAGTGGCACTGGATGCTCTGGAGAATCACTTAGAATCAATAAGTGGCAACACGGCAACTGAAGAACTAGCCGAAATGGTTGCCACTTTGCATGCAGAAAGATTCGAGTTCCGCAAAGCGATCGATATCGCCACAAAGTATGGAGTTCGCTCGCGGCTAAGTGCCGAGTGGGACGCTTACGTTGATTTCCCGAAGCCCACTTTGGAAGCAACCACCAACGTCATCGAATTGGACTACGACGGTCTGCGTTTTCCAGCGAAGGTAGGCGAAAGAAATGTTCAAGTTGTCTTTGATACTGGTGCTCCGAATATCGGAATCGACCTAAGCTTGGCCAGCCAGATCGTTAGAAGTATCGAGCGACAATCGGTCGTCCCAGCCTTCAAACTGGACTTTCCCGTGCATCCTGCTCTCCTTCCGGAGTTGGATCTTGGGCCATGCACACTCAAAAACCTTCCTGCCAACGGTGGCGATGTCCCTGAAGAGCAAAAGGCCAATTTAGAACGTTTGCGGCAAGTTACCGGTGGTGCCGAAGTGATCCTTGGCCTCGATCCGTTTTTGAATTTCTTCGAAGTGGTTGAGTTTGATTATGAAAGCAAAAAAATCCGACTGATCATCAAGGCTGATGAGAGACAAAAAACACGCTCGACTGAACCCAATTTTATTCGTGCAGGCGGAGGTAAACCGGCAGTGCGAGTTCAGTTTGGCGATAAAGAAACGAATCTTTATGTGGACACCGGAGCATACGGGCACCAAGCACCTCGAGAATTTTTAGACGGAGCGTCTCCCAGCAAGATCCGAAGATTTGAGCAGCCTTGGGGCAATTTTTCAGAAAGGCTGGTTCAGATTCAGTGGATTCGTGGACCGCTTCTTCAGTCTTGGGTGGGAGATGGGAACTTTGGAACCGACACCCAATGGGGTGTACAAGGTGTCCTAGGTAACTGGAGGTCAGGCAAGATGCGTATTGACCTAAAGAACCGCCGGATTGACTTAACTGGTTACGACTACGCAAAATCCAATTACGGGTTTGAACCAATCTCGATTGAAAGAATTGAGAGGTGAAGAATCGAAAGGGGCGGAATCTGACTTTGGCTGTCAAGAGAACCGGTGGAACGGGGAAACCATAGGTCACCGATCATTCTTGGGGCCACGAAGATATCCACGTACGCCATCGAAAGAGCGCAAATCAACACTTGCGAATTCAATGCGCTTTTTTGTTGAAATAGGCAGTGTTATGAGCCCAAGATTTGAATTGCACTTTGCTGCAACTCGAGTGTTTGACGACAAGGACGGTCGCCTCGGAGATATCGAATTGAAACATGGGACTCAAGTCCGTGGAGTGGTTTTGGATACTGACGGAAACCCTGTCTCTGGCGTAGTAGTCGCTATTCGCAATGACCGCTTCAACGGGCAAGTAAAACAGTCACTGTGTCCGGAACCATTCGTTGGCCCGACGGGCGTCCCGCTCCGGGAATCGAACTAGAAGGATCGGTGATGGCGGGCGGACGGGGCGTAACATTGCACCATTCGAAAACAAATGCTCAGGGCGAATACTAGCTTCGCTTTCCAGCCGACTCAGAGTCCTCCTCCGTCGTTTGCGCAGGAGGCCGCGACAAAGACTCCGTTTGGCATTTTGCCGATCCGGTCAACGATCTGGCCGCACGACAAAAAAGCCGCCAGATTCTGGGGCTAAAAAAATTGTCGGCAAACGTCGAAGGTGCAGATTGGCAATTGGTGAAGAGAAAAGAACCAAGCCCGGCGATTGGGGCTTCAACGAGGAAAAGAGAGTCGGAAAGCGCTCTCACCGCAATCGCTTCTCGCTTCTATCGAACTCCAATCAGAGAACGCAATTACATAGAGTTGGCTGCAGAGCTCCTCAAATTGGAGGAAACGTATCGTGGTGAATCCGCAGCGTTAAATGCACTGCGACTGGCAATGGATTGGACCCATCATCAAACGAACCCATGGGCAAAGACAACGCATCAAGAAGCAGTCAATCGTTTACGAGAGCATTATTTGACTCACTCTGAGCTGGACAATGTCATGTCCGGACTCTCTTTTCATTTTGACTTGAAGGATTCTATTGACTTTCTCGATTTGGTTGAGAAAGCCAGTCCCCATTCGCAGGTCCGAGCTTCTGCGCTGCTTTACCAAATGATATTCTTGGCCAAGCGAGTCGATACAAGAAATGCTTATGAGCAAAGAAATTGGAAGGTCTTGGGATTAGAGAATCGCAGCCTTGAAGATCAGTTAGCGTACCGTCAATTGGTCGATGGATTCAAGGAAATGGATCCGGAAAAAGTGCGAAACCAGATTGTAGAAATTGGCAATCGCCTAAAGAGCGAATTTGGAAAGTCGAAACGCCAGGGTTTTGTTTCCACGATTCAAAGTTTCAACCTTCGTCGACACCAGCCAGATGATATGGAGGAGTTTGGAGCACTTGCCGATCGAATTCTGTTTCGCGTCTCGCGATTGCAACCGGGTGAGATTGTCGAGGACTTTGAAGGCGAAGGTATCAACGGTAAAAAGTTCAGGCTACAGGACTTCCGGGGAAAAGTCGTGATGCTAATGTTCAGTGCTAATTGGTGCGGTCTATGTAAAGCTATATACCCGGAGAACCGCGAATTGGTAATTGCCTACAAGGACCGCCCGTTTCAAATGATCAGTGTGAGGGCAGATCAAAAAGCAGAACGGCGGCAATCAATTCGGGCGACATCAATTGGCTGACGACGTGGGATGGAATGGAGGGACCAATTGCCACTAAATGGAGCATCAACAGCTGGCCCACGGTCTTCATCATTGATCACAATGGGGTAATTCGTTCGACTGGCTCGGACGCCGAGAGTCGCGATATTCTTATCGAAGAGCTTGTTAAACAAGCCGAACAATAGGTTTTTCTCGTCCGCGGTCAAGGCATATCAAAGGTACGGATTGCAATTTCTAATAGGTGGCTCGTATTCGCGTCATCGGAGTTTCACGCCGATGCTAATTGCAGAACACAAACAAAATCTAGACTATGTTTGATAGACTGAACGAGCCCGAACATCTCATCATCAAATTTTCGTCGCTAAAAATCCCTATGAAGTACCTGCAATCCTTTCTCCTCATTTCGACTTTTTTAATTTATGCAATGACTTTGATTGCCGTTATCTACCAAAAAAGAGTTTGTCTTCAGCCCACGAGCCGGAGTCTCGTGTTGCAAGCCCATCTTCAGCCTCGACTAAATCAAGAAGCCTTTGCCAGTGATTTCTTTTTGTTCCCACGCATCACTCCATATTCGATTGGCAACTGATCCCAGGTTCGGCCATCTAGAGTACGTCCATTTTTGGACTTTTGAACGCTTCCCCACTGTTTGAAGAAAAACGGTACTTCGTATCGCACACAGCGATCACGTATTGTCCGGACCCAGCCTGCTTCCATCGGTCGAGCGCCTGGACCAGATTCGCCTCCAACAATTACCCACTCGATGTTTGGAAGTGGAAGCAGGGTGACAGGGCCAAGCAATGGTTCAATTGACAAAAAACGAATTGCCGCAGGCACTTTTGCAATTGTCTTAGCGCGTTGAACATAGTCATTGTTTTCGACGCTTGTCCCAATCCAGATATTCTCTGACCAGCTTATCGAGTCAGCCATTTCAATGACGCGTTCTGGATGTTTTGTCAACACTTGGAACTGGTGCTGTGATGCTTCATTCATTACTTTAAAGCAACGAATAATGAAGTTGTTAGGAACGTCCTTATGGAACAAATCGCTCATCGAGTTCACGAAAATAATCCTGCCAGCTTTCCAGCTAAGTGGTTTTGTCACTAGGTCATCCTGAAGGGTGACCTTGAATCCGTTGCTATATCGAGGCTGCCCCATGCCCTTCAATCGCTTGGCCATTCGCTCGGCGTAACAGTGTTTACAACCGGGACTAATTTTCCGACAGCCGGTTACAGGATTCCAAGTTGTTTCTGTCCACTCAATTGAAGATGTTTGAGCCATTTTTGTTCTCCAAAGACAACCAAATGATTCCAAAATTGGACTCTGACAGCAATGGAAATCAGGAAAAAGACACGTAAAGTCAAATAAACGTATCAACATTCGAATTTTGCGACTTTGGGATAAGTTTTCCAGGACTTGCGACTTGTCAGAAGCTTCGGACCGACACTTCGATGTTATGCCGATAGCTCCTCAAACTGCCACGGCCCATCGTCCGAACGCAATTTCGCCTCTTTGGTTTCTTTCAGTCGATTTGACTGAAGCAGCATTTCTTTCGGATGATGCGTTTCGGTCATCGGAACTGGCTTGGTGATTTATGGAAGACAATTAGCTCGATTACTGGTTAGGTTGTGCCTTTTTCTAAAAGTCTTGGTAATGGCGAAAGTTCGTTTTCCACTATGTATTGATCTGCAGATTTTAAGCGCGGACGGTAATTCGCTATTTTTTTAATTTTTCGAATCAGATTTTGGCTCGATCGCAGAGAAGCTATAGCTGAAGGTGAGTACCACTGATTTGCCTTTTGCAGGTATCAGACTTCGCGGGGGAACCAATCATGGTCTTGAAATATTTAGTATCAATTGCTTGTTTATTTGCTTTTTATGGGCAACTTACTCTCGTAGGGCAGGAGGTCAAAGAGAAACCTCTTGCAAAAAACGCTGCAACGAAGGAACTGAATTCCA
>JBCCSJ010000177.1:0-11773 GCA_039200505.1 Planctomycetota bacterium
AAACAGAGTCCTATCATCTGCAATAAAAATCCCGCATACACATTCAGATGAAGCAACAGAATCGAGAATCCCGCCAACAGCACTAAAAGGGGCATAAAAATACGTCGCCGATAAAACTCGGGTCGGTCAAAACAGATGATGAATGAAAGTAGATAAAGACTAAGCGGTAAAATCCAAAGGAATGGGACCGATGCGACTTCCTGGCATAACAGGTTGGTCGTTGCCAACAGCACCACTGATGCTCCCGTCGCGCAAGTGATCCAACCCAGGTAGGCCCAGCACCGGTTTGTTTCATTTGAAACAGAGGTACTTTCGGATTCCAATTCTGGCCATGTTGTTTGACGCCAAGTCTGCCAACCACTCAATCCGCATAACACGCAAAAGATCCAAAAACCGATCGTCCAAGTCGATGATTGCGAGTATTGAGTCATCGTTCTTTCGATCAAAAATGGAAAAGTCAAAAGAGCCAGCATCGATCCTAAATTGGATAGGGCGTACAACCGGTATGGCGACTGATTCTGGTGCGACCCTGCCTGCCAAGCTTGAACCAGTGGCCCCGTCGTTGATAATGCGAAGTAGGGCAGTCCAATTGTCGCCGCCAAAAGCCCCACGATCGAAAATGTAGGATTTGCGTTTCCTTCCGGTTGCCACGAGTCAGGTGGCAGGACTCGACACATCACCGCAGCCGCAATCAAAACGGCCAAGTGTATCCCCCAAGTACATCGAGGGCTAAAAAATTGGCGTAGAAAATGGGCGTAGAGGTACCCCATCAATAGAACTGTTTGGAAAAACATCAGACAAGTTGTCCAAACCGCCGCCGTGCCTCCAAACCAAGGCAACAAGACGCCGGCAATCATCGGCTGAATCTGAAACAACAGAAACGCACTGACAAAGATTGTGATTCCGTAAAGCAGCATGAATCTATCGTATTTTGCCTGTTCAACTTGGAAAAGCCGTTTCGATTCTTTTCGCTCCCTGAAAACCTGGCTATAAGAAGCCCATCACCCCAAGCCAGAGATCGCGACCACACTACCTATCTTGGGAACTCGCGGAAACTAATTTGTGATTCCCTAGTATTGGCGAACGCTAAGTCGGTCGTCACAATTTAAATTGGTTGTCAAAATTTCAGGCGAATTTTCGAAAGATGAAAAACTGGATCCTCATCTTCGGACCGCTTCTAGGCTTGATTTTGACGGCATCTCTTTGGATTTCTGGCCAAACCCCAGCAATCTCATGGACTTCGGGAATCACTCTTTGGATTGCTTTCTGGTGGATTGCGGAACCGATCCCGATACCTGTAACTTCATTAATCCCTTTAGCATTGTTCCCACTAACGGGTGTTCTTTCTCCGGACCAGATAGCCAAAGCTTATGGAAGCAAGCTTATCCTATTAATGCTAGGAGGATTCATGCTGTCTGCTGCAATGGAAAAAAGTGGGGCCCACCGCAGGATCGCAGTCACGATGGTTGGTCTATTCGGAAAAAGAAGTGCCAAAGGTCTGGTGTTTGGATTCATGTTGGCATCAGCCGGATTAAGCATGTGGATTTCCAACGCTGCGACCACGGTGATGCTTTTGCCGATTGCAATGGCTGTGATCCAACAAATACAAAACAAAGGATTCGCGACCGCTTTGCTGTTAAGTATCGCCTACGGAGCGAGCGTCGGCGGAATTGGAACACCAATCGGAACCCCGCCCAATGTTATCTTTTTAGAAATCTACCAAAACCATACCGGTCTGGATGTCGGGTTCATCACTTGGATGGGATGGACCTTGCCGATCGTTCTCATCATGTTGCCAATCGTCGGATTTTGGCTCACCCGAAATTTTCATTCGATGGAACCTGTACGCATTCCTCAAATCGGCAAATGGACGCAAGCCGAATCCCGCACCGTTCTTGTTTTTGCCTTCACCGCTTTTTTGTGGATGACGCGAGTCCAACCTTTCGGTGGCTGGGTTTATCTGGTTGAGTCCATTGGATGTCCGAAAAAATTTGTCACCGATGCCACCGTCGGACTGTTAGGGGCCATTGCGTTGTTTATTGTTCCCAACGGAAACGGTGACAAACTGCTCGATTGGAAATCCGCAGAAAAGATCCCGTGGGGAGTGCTCATTTTGTTCGCCGGTGGAATCACAATCGCAGAAGCTTTTAAAGTGTCCGGTTTAAGCGAAAATTTGGGCGAGGTATTGGCATCGACCGGGACCCTTCCACCTTGGTTATTGATCGGTTTTATTTGCTTAAGTGTTACATTTTTGACCGAAGTGACCAGCAATACTGCCACAACGACTTTGCTGATGCCGATCTTGTTGGCTGCAGCGATTGCTGGGAACATTGATCCACGAATCATTATGATCCCAGCCACCATCAGTGCCAGTTTTGCTTTCATGCTGCCCGTGGCGACGCCACCCAACGCGATCGTTTTTGCAGCGGATCAGATCTCGGTCAAGCAGATGGCTCGCGAAGGGTTGGTCTTAAATTTAATCGGCGTTGCGGCGGTCACTGCCGTTTGCTGGATATTGTTCGGCAGGTTGTAGACACATTTCTTTTCGTGACAACGTTTAGTTTTTGATCATGGTTTTGCGATTATGGGCCATTCACCCAGCCTCCATTATTTCGCAATCATTGAACAGCGACTTTCAGTCTCTTAAGCAATGCATGTTCGCCATTGAAATCCCACTCATCATCGCCCCAATGATTCCAACGAAACCTTGGTCGGTTCCGCATAAAAACAGGTTATCCAGGTGAGTCGTTCCGTCCAACACTTTATCAGGTGCACCATAAACGGCCCCGTTATCGTGCCATGTAAATCGGCTGATCGTCGTCGGTGTGAACAAATCGGTATCAATGACATAGGGCCGAAAATCGGGCGTGTACCGAACCGATGATGCTATACTTTTGTCGTACCACTGTAGCTTGGCACGTTTGTAATCAGCTTCCGATAAACCGTTCCAACGATCGTAATCCGCAATGGTCGTGATTCGAATGACTCCTTCGGGAAGCTGACCGTCTTCATCTTCGTATTCGTAATTGTTCGGGGAACAGACAACGCCAGTTCTCACATCACAAAGCTCGTTTTTGGGTCGTTCCCAGTGAAACTTATCGGAATCATTATAAAAAACGATCGTGTCTTCATTGCCAATAGAAGCTGGTTCTCGATCCAGGATCGAAATTGACTCAATAAACGTGAGCTGCCCCGCTTGGCGAGGGTCTGGCCCACTGGTGTCGGAACACATTCGAAGTGTTTCCAGACGACCGGCAGACGAAAGAACTCGTTTGCCCAAAATCTGGTCTCCGTTATCCAATTCGACACACGCAACCCGACCATCCTGAACGTGGATCCTGTTGACACCCTTTTTCATTTTTAGTTCGCCGCCGAGCCCCCGAAAACGACGAACCAAGTTTTTTAGAATCAAGCGCACCCCCTTGTAAGGACGGGCAAACCCTTCCAAAAAAATACTTCGAAACATAATGCAAAACTGGCCCCACGCCATGTCGTGTTCGGCAGCATTCCCGTACCACATCAATGGGCATAAAATCATTTCGATCAGTAGGGGTTCCGATATCGTCTGATTCAAAACTTCACGACCTGAAATTTCAAATGCTGATTGGTCCAGATCATCGTAATCAGCAATTTTTTGAACCAGATTTTCGAAATTGTCGACTTGGGATGGAAAAGTGGCGGCAACCTCAGATCTTAGGAAATCAAGATCGTTGTTAAAACGCAATTCGTGGTCCGGGAAAGCGATACGAGATCCCCGTTGAGGCGAAAGAGCGAAGTCTTCCCACTTGAATCGAAGCTGCCTGAGGATTCGGGCGAGCGGCCCTTTTTTCGCGCCTTTAGCGGTAAAGTTGGTCACCGCGTGCAGCCCCACATCGTAGTCTCGGCCATTCATTCGATAAAACGAATTAAGTCCGCCGATCGCGTAATGCCTTTCAAGAATGCAGACCTTTTGATCATAGTGGGCCAGCCGTATTCCGGCTGCCAAACCAGACATTCCAGCACCAATAATGATTGTGTCGTACATAAATTTGAAAATGAAATAGAAACGAAATTAGAACGGCAACGCCCGATGCTTGAAAAAAGTTCTTGACGGATTGACCAAAAAGATTCTTGAGAGCCGGTCACGAACTTTTGCGTTCAGCTTGAGACGGCTTACAACCTGAGCCTGATATTGAACCGCAAGGCTCTGCAATGAAAAACAAAAGCCCGACCTGCATCTGCATGTCGAGCTTTTGAATGGCCGGGCGGAAAATTGCCTACGATGCAACACAGTCCGTCATTTTAGGCGTCAGATAGGTGACCGTACTATGCATTGATGCAAGTTGAGGATAATCCTCTTCGGGAATTTGAACTTTGTGCCGTTTTCTCAACTCCATCACAATGTCGAGGAAATCCATGCTGTCCAACTCCAACTGCTCGCGGAAATCAATTTCGTCTTTAAGATCGGAAAGATCTTCATCCGGGGCTATGTCGGTCAGAATGTCAATAATTACGTTTCGAATTTCTTCAGGGGACACGAGATTTCTCCAAGATTCTCTAGCGGTTCGCTCCGATGTGACGCGAACGATTTTACATGCGTTTGATCACGGTGGCGGAATTAATTCCCAACATGCCAAACGAATTGTTCAAAATATAGTCGATTTTTTCGATTTCGCGAGACTCGTTTTTTACCAATCCAGGAACGTCACAGGCTGGATCCAAGTCATCCAGGTTGATGGTCGCGTGGACTACTTTATCCTCAAATGCGACTAAATTCCCGGCCAATTCCAGTGCTCCTGCGGCCCCCATTGTATGCCCAATGAAGCTTTTTGCATTATTGACGTACGTTTTGTTTGATTGGCCGAACACAGTTTTAACGGCTTCCGCCTCTAATGCGTCGCCGCTACCGGTGCCCGTTGCATGAGTGCTGACGATATCGATATCTTCGGCATTGACGCAGGCTCGATTGAGAGCCATGTTCATGCATTGAGCCTGCCTTTCAGGATTCGGAAGGACGAAGTCAGTCGCATCGGTGTTAATCGCGTACCCAACAATCTCCCCGTAGATTTTCGCGTTTCTTGCTTTTGCGTCTTCCAATCGTTCCAACGTGTAGAGGCAACCGCCTTCCGAAACAACGATTCCATTTCGATTAACATCAAACGGCCTTGATGCTCGAGTTGGATCGTCGTGGCTGGCCAGAGCACCTTGACTTGCGAAACCAGCGAAGATTCCGAATGTGTGGATGCTTTCCGAAACTCCTCCCGCCAACGCGACATCGCACTCTTGGAGTTTCAACATCTGCAACCCTTGAATCAAACCGGCATTCCCAGCGGCACAAGCCGCACCGATCGTATAATGCGGTCCGGTGATTCCTAAATTGAGAGCGATCTCGCCAGCAGGATTGTTAGCGACCGTTCGCGGGTTGTGATGGTGAGACCAAACTTTGACGTCGTAATCAAATCCTTTGATTTCGTGAATCTCACTTTCCGTTTCCACATTTCCGTGCTCGGTCACACCGACATAAATTCCAATGCGGGATTTATCCCGATCTTCGAGGTCGATCCCCGAATCGATGATTGCCTCATTGGCACAGTAGCAGCCAACGCTCCCAGCACGCGTCCCACGCCGTGCGTCTTTTCGGGTTTGATGTTTGCGAACATCAAAATCGCAAACTCCAGCAATCGTTTTGCCGAAGTATCTGATTTCGTAATCACGAACACCGCTTTTCCCATTCAGAAGCGACTCCCGAAATTCCGAAAGCGTATTTCCGTTGGGTGACGTTAAACCGATCCCTGTTATCACGATCCTTTGCGAATCGGGCAATTCATCTGGCTTTGGAAAGGAAATCATAGGGGACCTGTCGATCATTTCGGGAATGGTTTGGCTTCCCAATTCTACAGTCTGAGCAACTTGGAATGCCAATCCGTTTGGCGAAGATCTGTTTGAACGGGACCGAACCAGCCATCTTGCGAACCAAGTTCAGATATTTTTCTACCATCCATGGGTCGCGAACCAACAACTACCATTGAGATTTGCTGTTCGGGTTTCTAGCGTTACCTTCGCCAAACGGTACCAATAAAAAGTTAGCGATTGACCTACCGCTTGACAACGCCTGACGCCATTTTGAACGCTCAGTTTTGGTTGAAAATTACTTTTCCGTTACCCACGAAAAACGGGATAAAAATCGTCCTTTTCAAGGGTCAAAACAATCAAAAACCGCCGCTTCTAATTTGCACTTGCTCCCACTTCGCGGGCTAGGGAATCTCCCAATCGTTTCATTCCTTCGGCGACTGATACACGCGGATAATATCCAAAATCTTCTTTAGCCCGGGTGATGTCGAAATAGTGACTTTTCGCTAATTGGGCGGCCAAAAATCGCGTCATCCGCGGTTCTTTTTGAAAGTTGCCTAGCTCAAAAACCGTTTCCAAACCGTACCCGAGCCGGTATGCCCAATAATAGGAGATCGTTTTTTTGATTTTCGGTAGACCCGCCAACTGAAGAATTTCATTGATCCATGCCCAACAATTGACTGGTTCATCCTGAGACAAAAAATACGCGCTGCCGCAAACTGGTGATCCTGGCTTCATCGCTTCGGCGGCCTGAATATGTGCATAGGCTGCGTTGTCGATAAAGATGGTATCGACCTGATTTCGGCCGTCTCCAACCCGCCTCAGTTGGCCCATTTTTGCCCGCTTCAAAAGCCGCGGAATCAAATGGCGATCCCCCGGTCCCCAAATCAAGTGCGGCCGAAGAGCACAGGTCATCAACTCTTTCTCTTCATTGGCGTTAAGAACACACTGTTCGGCCAAAGCTTTGGAATGCGGGTAGTGACAAAGCCATCTTTTTGGATAGGGAGCCGTTTCGTCGACGTTCATTTGGTGTTCCCCGTCAAACGTCACGCTAGGGCTACTGGTGTAAACTAATTTAGGAACTTTACATTCCAGACAAGCTTCGACAATGTTTCGGGTGCCAATCGTGTTAGTCCCGTGATAGAGCTTCCAGGGCCCCCAGATGCCGGATATCGCAGCACAATGAAATACGACCTCTTGATCTTGACAGGCTTCGCGGACATTTTCGTAACTTCGAACGTCCCCCAATACGTTACGAACCTTCATCGACATCAATTGATCATTTTGCCGTCGAGTCATGGCCGTTACTTCATAGCCATTCTCACAAAGTTGTTTCACAAGATTGGAGCCCAAAAAACCGTTGGCTCCGGTAACTAAAGCTCTCACGTGCGCCCGTCCGTCAAAACATTGAATTCTGAAAAGGTATTCGTAGGTCGTGCTAAAAGCGGTAGACCAAAACCGGTCAACCAACCAGACAACGACCGAGCCTTCTTAAACGGCCTAAGTTTACTCAAAATCAATAGCTTAACGACCCCAGGACAGCACGTCCGACGACCCTCGATCCGATTAGCCAGAAACCGAGTAATTTACAATTGATTTGTTATCCGAAACGGATCCACTTGTCGTTGATCAGACGCTCGTGAGGCGTGAACCTCGATTTATATTTCATGTGAGGCGAGTTGGACACAAAGTACCCCAAATACAGATGCTGCAAATTATTTTCGCGGCAGTACTGGATCTGTTTCAAAATTGAGTAAGTTCCCAAACTATCCGACGTAATTTCAGGGTCAAAAAAAGTATAAACAGCCGAAAGACTGGCAGAACCCCGGTCGCAAACGGCAAGGCACCGCAAATTGAAATCTTCGTCCAAATACGAAATTTCGAATGAATCAAAGCAACTTCTTACGAACCCCCAAACGTATTCTTCCAAATCAATATCGCTGTCGCGGTTGGCTAACCCCCTCAGACGTCGGTGTTTATTAAAAAGCCGGATCCTTTCGCGATCGGCAAGTAATGGTCCGATCTGCTGTTGATATCTTCGGTCGCCGCGAGACAAGGTACGGCGATGGTTTTTGGAAAATACAAAATCGAAACAATCGATTCGAATCGGAACGCAAGCTTGGCATCGAGGACAGTTGGTTTGATAAACGAATTCACCAGTCCGACGATGACCATCGGCCAACCGCCAATCAGCCTCACCTGGAGAGATCCTACCTAGAGGCATCCGGAGCGGCATTCTTGCCGTCCTCCCCTCCAGATAGGGGCACGGTTCGGTCTCATCAATAATGATGATGTCCTTTGATTCATGAGTTTTTATTGATCTACGATCGTTCAATTTTCAACGCCAAAAATCTGGAGGCTTCGGACCAACCCAAATGATCAAGATTTAAAACGGGATATTCGGAGCGAATTCTGAGCATCCAACCCTAATTATCCTACCTCGATTGTAGCGGTTTGAATCCAATAAAGCAGCTAATCGACAAATTCAGGGCAATAAATGCGTGGAAAATTCTGCCAGCCCCAAGGGAAATTGCGCCCCCTGGAAACCAGCCGGCGATCTATTGCTGTGAAGCCATCTACCGCAACAAGCATCTATCGCAGGGACACCACACCGCACTTGGTCGGATCGATACCAGCCAGCAACATATGTTAGCCCTTGTTGATCAGAATGGACGAGTCCGATTTATTATCCGGTCCAATTTCAGGGTCCGGTAATTCCTCCAGTTCAGGTGCCACCAAGATGGGCGATTTCGTCTGTTCAGGTACGAGCCGAATAATCGGTGGATCATCGGTTGCCTGACTGGTTTCACCACTGGGAATCGGCATATCGATGAAATCGGGTTGAGAAGTCCAATTGGGATCGTAAACCTTGGACAATCTAACGGCCAGAGGCATCTGGGAATTTAAAGCTCGAGATTTTGCCAAGTCGGAAATGGCGGCATCCAGATACCCAAGATTGGCAAATTGATATCCACGCACAGCAAATCCAGCTGCCGAATCAGGGTTTAATTGAAGAAACCGGTCAAGAGCACGAGTCTGATTTACAAAATCGTTCTGCCCGTAAAACTGTCGAAAATTGCGAACAACATACCCCCATTGATCCGAGGGCAAAATAGAAGTCGAACGGGTCAAATATTGGGCGGCCTCATCATACTTGCCGACTGCAAATGCAGCTTGCATTAAGAAAAGATAAATCCTTCCATTATCTGACTCCACGATTTTGGCTGACTTTCCTGTTCGTAAGGCTTCCTCGTATCTTCCGCCGAAAAAAGCTGATTCGGCTTGTTGCATCAGATAGCGAGTGTTGGGCATTGTCGGAATTTTTCCTGATCCAGTCAGGTCAGTTGTCCGAGTTCGATCGCTAAATAGATCACTGACCGCTCGAGATTCCACTCGATCGAAACTCGATGCATCCAACCGAACGGGCTGCCCACCGACCGCAAGACTAGAATCCAAATAGGGAGACGCTGCATAAGGTGAATAGAGCGAAGAATAACGAATCGTTGGATAACCTAAAGATGGGCGGTAATATCGTGAACTGTAACCCAAGTTGCTGACGCCAAATCCGCTCGAATAAGAATAGTAAATGCCACCCAGACTAGAGCTGAACCCTCGATTGGTGACAATCACATTGGTAGGGTTTCGATAGCCGATTCCGTACGACGGACGATAACTGCGAATGTATGTAGCAGAACGATTGGAGCCTATCTGTGGAATTGCGGGCCCTCGAACGGAGGTACCTCGGATCGATGAACCTCGAAAAGGGGTGGAGTAGGGACTTGGCGAACCAACCCCAATTTTTTTAAACGGCACGTAGCCGGAGTTGGGTACCTTGATAGGCCTACCGAATGAACTGCGGCTTCCCGATTTTTGAGGTTGAAAGCTGAAACCGGTGGTCCCCCAAACCAAACAGATCATCAAAACCATCATTGCGGTCGCTGTTTTCACCGATATCCACTTATGCTCTTTTTTTCACTACTTTATTTTTAGCATCACCAGTGTGGTCGACTGCGATTTTCTATTTTGGACGCCCCGTTAATTCGAAATTTCGGTTGGACTATTTGCCAATCAGCTTTTTCATTGCCTTCCAAGTACGACAGTTGGCAACATCTTTAGAAGATAAGCATCCTCTACGAGCCTGCTTAATTCCATACTGCATGTCGTCCAAACCAGTTATTCGATGGGCATCGGTATTGATCACAATCGGAACCCCAAGGTTCTTAGCAGCCAAGAGATAGATATCGCTTAAGTCCAAACGAACTGGATTGGCATTCAATTCGAGCAACTTCTTGTTCTCTTTGGCCGCCTGAAAGACAGCATCCATATCCACATCGTATGCTTCACGCTTATTGAGCAGTCTACCGGTGGGATGGGCAATCATCGACACATGCGGATTTTCGATCGCACCAATGATTCGATCCGTAATTTGCTGTCGCGGCTGGTTCTGGCCGTAATGGATACTCGCGATTACAAAATCCCCTTTGGCAAGTACTTTATCTGGAAGATCCATTTCTCCATTTTCGAGAATATCGCATTCGATGCCTTTCAAAATTTGAAAGGCATCGTCAGATCTTTTGTTGATCTTGTCGATCTGTTTCCATTGATCTAACAATTCATCCCCTTTAAGCCCATTGGCCATGGTGACTCGTTTGGAATGGTCCGTGATACAGATATAATCCAGCCCTCGCTCTCGTCCCGCATCCGCCATCTCTTCAATGGAAGCTTTTCCATCGGTCGCAGTGGTATGCATGTGCAAGTCACCACGGATATCTTTAAGTTCTACCAGTTTAGGAAGACCATTCTTTTCAGCCCAATCGAATTCACGGCGAGCTTCACGAATTTCTGGATCAAACCAGGGCAGTTCAAGGACTTCGTAAACATCTTCTTCCGATTTGCCGGCGATCCATTTTTCTTTTTTACCCGAATCGTCATAAACGCCCCACTCATTAACTCGAAGTCCCCTTTGCCTCGCTCGACCACGGACCAAAACGTTATGGTCTTTCGATCCCGTAAAATACTGTAACGCTGCGCCAAAGGATTTGGTGGGAACAACTCGGAGATCGACCTGAAACTCGTTTTCAAGTCGCACCGACATCTTGGTTTCACCTCTCATTGTCACCGAAGTGATTTCATCGAAATCCCCGAAATGATCCATCACAGTTTGATGGTCCATTGAATCGACTAACATGTCGAGGTCGCCGACCGTCTCTTTGCCTCTTCGATAACTGCCAGCAAATTCCAGTTGTTTGACTTTTTTGCAAGACTGCATGTGTTGTCGTAATCGGCTGACAATTTGATCGGCATCGGCCCACAGAATTCGCTCGTTGGCTGCCGCAGCAATTGAAATACCTTCCAGGATCTGTTTTTCAGTTTTGGCGGCAAACCCTGCCAATTCTCGAATTTGCCCTGCTTCGCATGCCACCTTCAATTGGTCAAGCGTCTCAATCCCCAGTTCATTGAAGATGGCAGCCGCTTTTTTAGGACCTAGTTTTGGAATATTTAACAAATCCAATACCGTACGAGGCACTTTTTCCAACAGGTCATTCATCTGCTGTAGTTCACCGGTTTGAACAAGTTCTTTGCACTTTTCAGCTACGCTTTTACCGATGCCATCCAACTTGGTCAGATCCTTATCGTTCTCGAGCATTAACTCGATCGATTCGGGCAACTCCTTGATAACACGTGCTCCATTTCGGTAGGCACGTAATCGAAACGGATTGGCCCCTGTAAATTCCAGCAAGTCAGCCAGTTGCGTCAGCGTACCAGCAATTTTTTGGTTGGTCATAATCGTTCTGTGATTCAATAGAAGGACATTATTTTTTGTGCAATCGCCAACAGCGGTGAATCTTCTTATTGCGAAAGTCTTCAGGGACAGTCTGCTTCGATATTTCTCGTATCGAGAATATTTTTTCCAGTTCCTGTTCAGCGAGTTTAAATTTTCGAA
>JBCCSJ010000178.1:0-11751 GCA_039200505.1 Planctomycetota bacterium
GGCAAGGTTGAGTTTTTCGACTTCTTCTCGAGCCGACGCATTGGGTGCTTCACCAGGATCGAGTGAAGTCACTTGATGACCAATCGCCGGCCCATTAATTTTCATAAATGTGATGCCAAGCCGATTGGCAATGTATTCCATCAACGTCGTTTTTCCATAACCTGGTGGAGAAATCAGTAGCAACATCCCCATCAAGTCGGTCCTTTTTTCGTCACCAACGACGCCCATCTGTTTGGCAAGGTTGGCACCCACCATTGGCAAATAGGTATCGTTAATCAATCTGTTACGAACAAACGAAGTTAAAACCCGCGGTTTGAATTCAGTAAGCTTTAATTCCTCTCTCCGCTGGTCGATGATCTCTTTTTTCAGATGAACGAAGTCATTGAAGGCAGGCACCGTAACGTTCGCGAAATGATTCAATCGGGTCATGAATTCGTTGAAGTCGAGGTGATAAGTTTTGGCCTCGACTCTCGGATGATCGCCAAGCAAACCAGATATTTCGCAGGTAGAATCCAACTCCACTACGTTTCGATCATCCTTACCGCTCAACAGCGTTTGAGATACCTCGTCGATAAATTTTTCGAATTCATCGGTCCCCAGAGAATTTGAGGACTCTGATTTCAAAAATGATGAAATCCAGTCTTTTACGATTTCAAAGCGATCAAAAAGGCTTAATTCTGTATTGCTGACAAGCTCGTTGAAACTTGTTTTGGATCCCGTTTTATCAACGAACTTGCAGAATTCGTTCCTCAGCCGTTCTGCCGCCCCAGCCAACACCCATGAATTTCCTGATGATACTTGTTCAAATAAGTATTCGGCCGATTCCGCAACCGGAGCAAATGGTTCGAATGCTTCATCATGCAATTGCTGGGTGATCATCACAACCAGATCGTCAATGTACTTTTTGCGATCCATGAAATCGCCGAAAATCTGCCGCGCCGAACCGAGCGAAGTCAGCTTGTTGGTCCACCTTTCCTGAGCACCCTGATCTTGCAATCCTAGATAACTCCAGCACAGGATTGCCATTGCACGAGCGGAACTGGAGTATTTTAAGAGGCTTAATTCTGCATCCAGATTCAACAATTGTCGAAGTAGCAGGGCTCCATCGTGGTCGTGCACCCCCTTTACGTATCCCTCAGCGTAGCGTGGGGCCATAAAGTTTTGAACCGATTCAAGGAATTCTGGATCTTCCATGGTCCGCAATTCGTCACGGTTAGGCAAATCTCGATCTTCACCAACCTTGGTGCACTCCAAAAGCATAAGGTAGGCAAGGTATTCGGCACGATAAACTTCGCTGTTTTCTGAGACGACTGGCTGATCCCACACCGATCGAGTCTCTTGAATTTCCTGGTTGTCAACCTTTTCAAAAAAGTTGGTTCCACTCAGATGGAAGAACATTTCGCCATCTTTGATGACATTGGTCAGGTCGAGCGGCTGGGTGTTGACAGAAAATTTGTGTTTTCCAAATTGGATAACATTCTGTCCATCCACGTAAAGTTCATTTTTGTCTCGCAACTGGCGTACGGTATCTTCACGGACAGTTTTGAGTCGACTTTGAATGTCGTCAACTTTGACGCTCTCGTTAAGATCACCAAGCTTGTCGATAATGTCTCGAACTTTGTCGATCATTAAGTCCGACGCGAAGTAACTATTGATTTCTTCTACAGACTCAAAAGCGGAAACTCGAGACCGAATCCCTTTTAGAATTCGATCAGCCGCATTCATCAACGCGGTCGCCCGTTTATTTCTGGCTTCAACAAGCTGCAATTTTTTTGTATCAAACGCCGCGTAGATTTCTTCTCTTTTTTCGGCCAACTGGACGATGAACTCATCGAATTCGGCGAACTTCCCTTCGAGTTCTTCGATCTGTACCATCATCTTGGTCAGGTATTCGTCGCACCGATCGGGGGAATCGCAAACGTCAAGGTAATTGACGACGGCTTGACCGATCAGTTTAAGTTGGGAATTAAATTCAGCAGCACCTTCAACCGAAAGGAGCTCTTGTGACTTCTTTTTTAGTGACGCCCGTGTCTGATTCAGGTTGGAATAGATGGCTGAAATATTGTCGATGATTCGCGTCCTCTGCGTGGCATCGTCAATTTTTAGATTGCTGACAATGTCGATCAGCATTTCCAACTCGGTGGCTCCCTGGGCAATCTCTTCATCGAGCGCCTTGGCTTCTACTCCCGTTTTCAATTCTTCGATTCGGCTTCTTTGATCCTGAACACGATCCGAATAAGGGGCCAAAGAGTCGTCTCGTAGTAGAAATTCAACACATTTTCGAGACAAACGATCTGAGTTTTCGGCGATCTTATTCTCTAGCTCTTCGACAGCCGCCAAGTCGATATATTTCAACTCTTTAAGACTAATAACTTGTCCGCGGACCGTCCGAAGATCGGCCAGTGCTTTGACGAAGTCATCGATGTGCTGAAAGTGCTTACTGGTTGCCTGAATCAAGGCATCTCGGGCAGCGGTCGAAGTCGCTTGGAATTGCTCGGCCGTATTTTTCCGAACTCTGACCACTTTGTCGTACTCGTCGACGGCAGCCGTTGCCGCGTCGCGAATGTCCGTCATCGGAACCGACAGTCGGAATGTCTGTTCGTCGTCAAGCCAGAAGTAGGTATCAAGAATGTCGTTTGATTTTTTGACCAGGTCAACGTACAAATTCGCGTAGCTGTCTTCTTGGTCAATCAAATTCATGACTTCGTGCGATTCTGCCATCGCTCGAACAATCTCTTTGTTTCCAATTTTAAAAATGTAGGAATCTCGGTTTTCGCCAACCTCAAAATTTTCACCGACAAACGGGGTTTGCCAAATCTGCATAGCGTGATGTTTTTGAGCCGATTCGTCTGACCGAAAATAAATGAGTTGTCCATTTTCAAAGATGGAAAACCCATTACAAATAATCGGCGTCGCCACCTCTTGTTCGATCATGTTGTATGACAGAAGAACATTCTGCCCTGTTGTTTTATTATAAAAAACGTACAGGTAGTCTTCTCCGTTGGATGATGGAATCCGTCGGTCGAACATCAAGTCCGAAATATTATTGTCAAACGTTTTGTAAACACCCGTCTGCAGATAGTACCCGTTAGAAAAAATCAAGCCGTGGTCTTCTGGTAACAAAACACAGGCGTCCGCAATGGAATCGAGCCGCCTTGCAGACTGCGTTTTTTCGTTGAAGACCAAATACCGATAGTCGTTCTCTTTAAACGGTTTGATCTTTAGCAAGATGATGTTGCCGACGATCGAATACAAAATTTCGGCATCATCGAGCGTTTGATCCGCGTCATCGACTGGTTCGGCATAGATGCCAGATCCGTCGGCGGTGTTGTCTTCGACTTTGATCGTTAGATCACCACCCACAGTTTCCACAAAGACTCGATCATCAATCGAAACATGCGGGTGTTCTCCATCTCGATGAAGGTCTCTATGCGTACGAACCCATTTGAAATCGTGCTGCGGTGGCAATTTTATTTCGTGGTCGCTTCGATTGTCGACGTAGCTTAGTTCACCATCAAGAATTTGAAACTTGAAGGCTTTGGTGTCGTTGACCGTCTTGCCAACTTGAAAGACCAAATACAAATGAGGCCCGTCGACGAAAAAACGCTGGAATCGCGTATCTTTGTAATACTTATAAAGCGAAAAGAAGTCCTGTTCGAATGATCCTTTCTTCAACAGGTCGAGCGACTCTTGATGCATCGCCCCATCTCGGAAGACATAGACCCCGAAAACGTCAGCTATTTCCGTGATCGCTTTGAGGCCCATGCGAACGTTGTATCCGAAGATAAACTTGTCCCCGACGGGAACCATGTCTTGAGCGATACAGTTGTTGGACGTGGTGATTCGCTGAGTCGAAATCAATTCGGTCGGAATTGATCCGAAAACGTTCCGCCGTTCCTCATTCAGTTGATTGAGGCGACTTCGAAGTTCCTCAGAATACGATTTCAACCGATTCTGAATAATTTCGTAAGTTCCACGCTCCAACTGCGGCTCATTTTCGGCGGATGGTTCTCCAGGTTTTTCAGTTTTTTCAGCGGCGTCGGACATCGATGCAGACCTGTGGCGTTGTGAGTTCTTCTGCTCCCGTTAGATGACAGTTCCGTCAGGACTAAAGGTGTGTGTGCCCCTTTATGGATGGTGACATAAAAAGGGGTGCAAGGAATTTGGCCATTTGTGGCCAGCCTGACAGACCAATCAAATTAGCTCGATTTGGACACCGCATCTATGACTGTTTTTGCCTTCTGAGGCGCAACTCCCGCCTGATTGGCCATCGCCATCATTCTTTGAAGTCCTTCCAATTCGTTCTTGTCTCTGGTCAGTCCCATCATCTGTCCGATCAGGGCGGCAACCGAAAGATTCTTGATATCGTTGGATGTGATTCCAAACATATCGACGTACCTTTCAATTTCTGCTTTTAATTGAGCCGGGTCGCCAGAGAAAAATGTTTCTTTGACATCGCCCAAGACTTCGCTGTTATTGACCAAACGATCCACCTGCTTCCCTGCTGTGATAGAGTTGACAATACTGTCAAAGAACTTGTTATCACCACCGACAATGTCGATATTGGCGTTCATCAATGATTCGGCGATCATTTTTGCCTGGGCTTCAGCGATTTGACGCTGAGCATCAATAGCGCTCAATTCAATGTCTTTTTCTTTATTCAGTTGAAGCTTGAATTCTTCGTGGTCTTTTCCGACCCCATCGAACAATTTCATTGCTTCCGCTTTTTCGGTAATCCCTTTGGCGTCCGCCTGGAATTTTAATTCAATGACTTTCGCTTCCGCGGTTCCTTCTTTTTCGATAGCGACAGCCCGCTCCATTTGGACTTGGGCTTCCGCCAAACCAGGTGCCGCTTGTTCGGCCTGAGTCGCCTCGGCAATCAGCTTTTTTGCCTCAGTTTCTTTTTCAGCGGCGGTTCGATTGGCTTCCGCCATGACCACGATTTTTTCGGCAGCAAGCTCAGCAGATTGCTTTTCCGCTTCCGCTTTCTTGACTTCTTTAACCAAAGCTTGTTCGGCCTGTTCACTGGCATGAGTGACCGCAACCTGTTTTTTACGCTCGGCAGCAGCAAATTCCTTGGTATCTTTGATCTTTTCCTCTTCTTCAACCACGGTTCGTTCAACCATGACTCGTTCTTTAATCACGTCTTGAATGTTCTTTTTTTCAACTTCGATCGCTTTTTCTTTTTCAATATCAGCTAACGTCACAACTCGCTGCCTTTCGGCGACCTCTAAGCCTCGTTCCTTTTCGACACGTTCGGTTTCCACCGCTTCGGTTCGCTCTTTACTTTTTGCAGCAACTACGATCGCTCTCAGTCGATTTTCTTCGGCAATCGCAATTTCTTCGTCAGCGGCAATTCGGGCAAGTTCGGCTCGTTGTCGTTCTTGCTCTTTGACAACGCTGGCTTCAGCTTCTTGTCTGGCAGTGATTTCAGCAATTTCACGTTGCTGTTTTTCTTCCGCGTCAACCTGCTGACGTTCCAGCGACAAGATTGCTTCGCGGGCTTCCACGTCCTGCTTTTTAATTGTCTTCTCTTTTTCCCGAGTGATTTCGTTGGCTCGTGTCACCTCCCTTGCCGTCAAATCGGTAATCTTTTTGATACCTTCGGCATCGAGTACATTGTTGGGATTCAGTTTTTCCAGGTCGGTCTGCTCCAAGTAGTCAATCGCCGCATCGTCCAGCACATAGCCATTCAGGTCGGTACCAATGATGCGAAGGATTTGCTCTCGAAATTCTTCTCGCGAACTGTAAAGCTCAACAAAATCAAACTGCTTACCGACGGTTTTGAGAGCCTCTGAAAACTTTGGCTCAAACACGTTACGAAGTGCCAAGCCATCCGATGCTCTTTCGCACCCCAACAAACGGGCGGCGGCCATGACATCTTTTTCTTCTTTGTTGACTCGGACAAAAAATGCCACCTTGATGTCGGCACGAATGTTATCTTTGCAGATCAGTCCATCTTCTCCGGATCGGTCAATCTCGATCCGTTTGACTGAAATATCCATCATTTCAACGATGTGCAAAATCGGAATAATGTAGGCACTGGTGAAACTGACTTTGGTACCACCGAATCCATTTTTAATCAGGGCCATCCCTTGCGGAACTTTTCGAAGACACTTGATCACAAGTGCAATCAAGCCAATCCCGATGATGATAACAATCAGTGTGATGGCTATTGTCATGTAGTACCAGAATGGATCCGCGTCTGCTGTTGCACCTTCCTGCGCTACCATCAAAAAATTAGTCATTCGTCTCGTTCTCCCACTTCGTAAGTTCGACTAAAAAAGTCCCTGTATCCTGGTTGTACGATAATATTTTGGCGAGGTCGCCCTTGCCCAATTTTTGGCCCGATTTAGTTCGCACGTTCAAAGTAATTTCAACGCCCGATTCTTTTTCTACATCCATCTGGCCGAATGTTTCGGTCACTTCACTGGTTTTGACAACGCCGACCAGTCCATGCATATCATCCCGAGTGTTATTTTCTGGCGGTTCTTTTCGAAACAGAATTGCGAAGGGAATCATCGTGTACCGCATCACGATTAAACTTCCGATCACATTTGGCGTAAGCCACAAAAGGGACGGCAGTAATCGTTGATCCATGTTGAAATAGTGATTGGTAATCACGGTGGCCATCCAAAAGTACAACATGAAAAAAGATCCGATGATGACAATCGGAACTTCACCCAAATAGAAGTATTCGAAAATTGCCCTCAACGCTCCATCATTACCAGTCGTTGTGCTTCCTCCACTGAAGGAAGTCGAAGGAGCGGTGCCTACGCCGCCATCAACATCCAAATCAGCATCAATCCCAACATTGGCATCGATTCCAATATCCGCATCCAGATCGATATCGACATCCGTGTCAAAATCAAAGTCCAACGAGTCAAAACCAAAAACACCGACGATAATCATGGCCCAGTAAAGTAAAACCATGATCATCAAGATCGTAACTGGCAAATTAACGTAGTTGACGATTTCCCTTAAAAATTCAATCATTGAATTGTTAATTTGCTCCAATTCGCCGCATCCGGCTTGCCCGTCTTCGACCGCGAACCGGTCGCGTCAATTGAAAAGCCGATTTCGACGTGTGAAAATTTAGGTCACTCGGGAGGACATGCCGCCCATTATTTTTCAAAAAGTGATTCAACGTAATTTGAGGATCGTCTGCATTGTACGGTAGTTTTATGGTGATGGTTGTTGCGTAAAAGTCGCCCTTATTTCGAAATCATTCCCCATTTATTGGTAAAAATCTCCGCTTGGTTGAAAACTTCATCCGTTAGCACCGAACCTCGTCGAACATCGGCTGTCGAATTAGAATCTCTCGCTGGTCCAATTCTTCAACCAATTCAAAACCGAGAATCCGACAGGGCATGCTGCATTCCATCTTCCGAGCCTATCGCGAGGCCTACGGCGGTCTTCCCAACGAGATCTGGGTTCTTTCCCTTGCTCTTTTTATCAATCGCTGCGGCGCGATGGTGATGGCATTTTTGACTCTTTACCTGACCAACCGGCTCGGATTTACCATGATAGAGGCGGGTTGGATTTTGAGTGTGTTTGGGTTTGGTTCGTTGGCTGGATCGTATTTGGGCGGAAAACTAACGAAACCGCTTGGTGCCGTACGAACCCAGATCATCGGGCAGTTTCTTGCTGTTCCCTGCTATATGCTGGTTCCCTATTTTTCTTCCTGGACCGGCGTTGCCGTCATGGTATTTCTGTTTAGCATCACGAGCGAGTCGATCCGCCCGGCCAATCATGTTGCTACGGCTCAATTTACTGACCCAGAAAAAACTCCTCGCGCTTTTGGGCTGCAGCGAATGGCCGTCAATTTAGGATTCGCTTTCGGTCCTGCCATCGGGGGCTTCTTGGCAGAAATCGATTTCTATTGGTTGTTCGTCGTCAATGGCCTGACCACGGGAATGGGCGGGCTGATTTTGCTGTGGTGTTTCGGCTTTCGTAAATACGCCAAGAGTGCATCATCAGCCGAGAAACAGAAACAAGCGGAACGCACATCTTCCCACGGTTCGCCTTGGGGTGACAAGAAATATTTTTTATTCCTGGGCATTCTAATGGGAGTAGGTCTGGTCTTTTTTCAATTCCATGCGACCTATCCCAAGTACCTTCAAGAATACTATTCTCTTTCTAAACCAATGATCGGCATTTTGTTTTCTATCAACACAGTGATCATTGTTGTTTTTGAAATGCTGCTGGTGAATTACCTGCAGACAAAATCTGTCTTACGTGTAATCGCCTGGGGGGCCTTTTTTTCCTGCTTTGGTTTTTTTGTGCTTCCGTTTCACCAAGCGTTTTGGTTCAGCGTCGTTTCCATGTCGCTGATTACATTCGGAGAGATGCTTTGTTTTCCATTTTGTTCCACATTTGTGGCTAACCGGTCGACCCATCGTGATCAAAGTGCTTACATGAGATGGTATGCGATGAATTATTCTTTGGCCGCGATCATCGCACCGGCTATCGGCACTCCGTTGTACAACTACCACCCGGAAGCGGTTTGGTATGCCAGCGGAATCATGAGCCTGGTTGGACTAGGCGGTTTTTACTGGTTGGCTTCCGATCGTGCCAAAAGCCTCGAAATTCCAGCAACCCCTCGCCCCATTTCCGTTGAAGCAAATGCCGAAGTTCAAAATCAGTCGGATTTTGAAACTACCAGTTTTTAAAGTGGTGGAATTTACAAGAATTGGAATCGAAGCAATAGACTTCGGGCGAAAGCTACTCTAGATAGGAACCGTTGGCAAGCAACACATAAAGCTGCTCACCACGAAATGGGCCAACTGAATCACCAAAGCCCCGCATCGTTGAGCGGGACGCAAACGGGGATGGGACTCAAACGGGGATGGGACTCAAACGGGGAGAGGACTCAAACGGTGGCATGTTTCAGGTAAAGCTGGCTTCAACGTAATGTTTTCAACTTCAACAAGAATTCCCGTCTTTGCTGGAAAAAGGCTTTCAAAGACCGATTCGGGTCGGCAACTTTCATCTCTTGATTAGAGGTCGCCTGATCAAAAGCCTCCAAAGTATCAAGTTTGCGGGTGTCTTTGGACACTGCCGTTCGAATCAAATCTGCCTGCCGTTCTACGATCGGTCCGATTTTTCTCCAATCCAACGAATCCTCAGCGATTTTTTGGACATATTCCAAGTAGCGTGCTTTGAGTTTTGGAACAGCCAACAGTCGGCTTCGTAATGGCATTCTTTCGTTATCCAGACCAACAAGCGGATCCAACGTTGGACCTCCTCCTCCGTGTCCACCTGGACCTCCCCGATCATCGGGTCCAATTCGGCCACGCCCTCGCGATTCTCCACCTCCTCGTTCCTGAAAATCAGGTTGAGAGCGATTTCGTGGTCGGCGATTTTGACCCTGATCTCTTCCCGAGCCCTCCTGACCACTACGGCGATCCACTGCAGGTCGCCGTCGGTCTGCACCCGGACCAAACTCGCTGGGAGGTGGACCGAACCCTGGAATCGGGCCAAAACCGAATCCGCCACCCGGTGGCCGATCTTGAGGACCTCCCCTTGGTGGCGGTCCCTGTCTTCCCGGACCGCCGGGTCCGCCCGGACCACCCCGTCCAGTACCAAAGGACTCATTCATATCATGAGGAAAGACGTGAAATTTACCGTCACTATCGGCAAAAAGACTGTAATCACTGGCCCGCGTCCAATAGCCATCGCTGTTGACCAGTACGACATCGAGAGCAAGAAACTTTAGCGTTGATTCGATGTCCAGTACCGGCTCGAGTTCTTTAACGAGATCTTCTGGAGGAGTCTCATTCAATACTTTGCAAAGACGGACCAGTTTCTTCCAGGCCTTCTTGCCATCATTTGATTTCATTTCGAAACGTTCTTGGTATGGCTCAAGTTCGTCGCCAAGGTACCGCAAACCGCCGTCGCCTCGTGGGCTCCCGCTAACTTTCCAACGAGTCCCTTTTGTCGAATCAAAATGTTCCCCAAGAAAGTCTTTGTTAAATTGTTGCACATTGACATAGATACCCCAGCTTTTGCCATTGATCACGACTTGAACATGATTCGCTTTGGGTGCGGGAATATATTGGTTTGCGATCTCAGAATAAAGTACGGTGCTCATGAACGAAGCATCCCCGTTGCTATTGAGCAAGTTAATCGTTTTGTACCCGTAAAGCCGTTGATCCTTGTCCACCATATCAATCGATACGTTAAAGGACCTTTTGAACCCTGTTTGCACCATCCCATAAGAGGATGCCCCACGAAATCTAATTCCAACGTTTTGATATGTTTTTCCGTCGACTGTTAGTTGGGCTGGAACCTCGATGTCGGTGCCGTGAAAATCCTCTAGCTCTTTTTCCCAGTCAGCGTTCTCAAATTCAAGAAAGAAAGTGCGCAGAACGGTTCGGTCGTACAGTGACTCAGTAGGGTAATTATTGACATCTTTGGGTGAAACCGAGGGTCCTGGCTTTGGGGTTTGTCCATTTCCTCGTCTTCGAAACCCGCCCGGGGGTCCTCCACCACGTCTCCGCTGAAGATTCGATTTGGCTGCCTGTCGAGCTGGAATTCTTTCGGCTTGATTCAACCATCCATCTGCATTTTTGTCGTATTCTTCGAGTATTTTGATCGGCTCCCTTGGTCCTCCTGGCCCCATCCCACCTGGCCCACCTTGCGGAGGTTGTGCCGATGCAGCATCCTGAAGAAGAAGGCTACCCAACAACAGAGTCAGTCCAAGAAAACTAGGTAATATACCTGTTATCAATTGAATAGTTATGAGTTTCATTTTTCATTCTCTGAGAGGTGGATGTCATCGGTCGATTTGAGAGGCGATGTTCGAAGCGTCAAAGAAGCCCGATTCTGCACCATATCAATCGATTTGATTTGTACACTGGAAACCTGCAGTCCCGTGCGTTGACGAAGGTCATCCAGCAATTCATCGCGATTTTCAATTCGCAACAGTTCGATTCGATCGTATTCGACCGATAATTTTTGCGACTCAACCGACTTGGGGGGAGTATCAGGCTTTGGTCCACCAATTTTTGATTTGGAAGGGATACGAGACAAAATACGCTCATTCAAAAACGCAGCTAAAAAAACGACCGCATTCGCCAAGACAACCTCAGCGTAGCTAGTTTTCTTATTCGAAAGAGAGTTAATGACCGCGATCCCTATGATGATAAACAGATAAGTCATCTGCTTGGCGGACAAAGCTTCGGTCCGATATCGAAGCACACCAAAAACAGCAAACAAACCGAGCGCTAAGCCGAGGTCCAATTCCAGCTTCTTCATCGTGAAGCAAATAAAGAAAACAACAACGTTGAGCATTATCGCAGTAAACGCAAACTCACGTTCTCTTCGACGTGGATTTATTGCAAAAACAACAATTAATGCCAAGGAAGCTAAGTTGATTCCAAAACGAACGATTAATTTGTAGATATCGTCGTCAAATAATGGGACTTCCAGAAACTCCATGACAAGCCGACCTTGCGGTTGTGTACCGATTGAACCGTAAAAAATCGAAAGGTATTCGGTATCTTAAATCACACCCACAATTCCAACAATGTATAGGTTTATTTTGGCCTTAGTTTCCAAGTCATTTCTGGGCTGACAAATAAGCCACTGATTTGTTATGAAAAATGCATCGAGTAGGGTAAACCAGTGGTTTTCCACTGATTTATCCCTCTCACAGAACCGTACGTACGGGTCCGTATACGGCTCCTGTTTTATCATGCTAACGGGTGTCGGGAAGGACTCCGGTCTCAATCGACGCCAAGTCGAACA
>JBCCSJ010000179.1:0-11747 GCA_039200505.1 Planctomycetota bacterium
AGACCTGCCTGAACAAGATAAAACCACTGACCACTTGCTTGGGCTATTTCGCGAAGTGATCCGGGCAACGCGAAAATTCCACGAGCTAGGTGTGATTCACAGAGATCTTGCACCAAAAAATGTGTTGATCGACTCATCAGGAAAAATTTGGCTCATCGACGTTGGTGAATCATGTCCTGAGGTTGAAGAACACACAAGAACAGGTGGACGGACGACGGTGGGGTCAGGAACCAAGCCGCATCCGAATTGGGTACGTAAGACGATTCGGGAAGATGTTTACGATCTTTGTCGTCTGGGGTTCGCGATTTTTGATGGCGAATGGCCTGACCCAGAAATTGAAGACAAAAAAGAATGGCGGCGACGACTTGAGAATCGCAACATTCCTCAGTGGATTACGAAAATCATCCTAAAAGGCATGACATTGGGGGATCAGACCTTGGCCTACGATCCAAAGGTCTGGAATAGTGCTGATGAAGTGGACTTAGCCATCGAGAAGGTTTTGACAAGCCAGCGTTTGCGAAAGCGACTGGTCCGTACCGTTTTCTGGGGTTCGATTGCCGCCTGCGCGTTGATCGTGATCGGGTTCCTGGCGATTCAGCGAATTCGTGAGCAGAGCTTTCACTCCGAATTGGCTCGACTAAAGGATGCCCAAATCGAATTCAGTGAAAAACCGAGAGAGCAGCGGCTCGATGCTCGCGTACAAGTTCGAATCAACCAGGCTGACGATCTTAAGGAACAGGCATTCACTGCAAAATCGTCAACTGACTTTGGAGCAGCCGTCGCTCTTTTGAAGCAGGCAATAGGGAAAATCAGTGAAGCCGGGCATATCGTGGAGGACCTTAGACGACTCGACCCGTTGGTGACTCCACTGGTCAAAATCTTGTCCAAGAAAGATGGCTGGAGTAATGCACCGGTGATTACTCGCAAGCTGAGCGAATTGGGAAAACGCCATCAAGAAATCCAGCAACTTGTCCGTCGCCAGACCGAATCAGGTCAAGGCGTCACAGAACAAGAACTGCCAGAGAAGGCATGGGACATGCTGGCCGCTCTTCAGCCGGATTTGGTCAACCTAATTAAGGACAACCAAACCGCTTTTGAAATCGAAGCCTTGTTGAATCAATTATCATCACAGTGTGCTTCGATTGCTCCCGAATTGAAAGAAGAGCATGAATCCGAGTACAACGCTATCCAGCTGAATCAAGATCGCGCACAGCGTTATTATGAGGAGGGTAACTGGGATGCCGCGATGCGAGAACTTACTGGTGATATTAAAGGAGTTGGGGATGGGGCGTTGGAAATGGTCGAGAAGTTTCTTAATGATTTTGAGACGACCGAACAACGTAATCAGCGTCTAGCTTCAAACACCGATCAGATTGCCACGCAGGTTGCTGCCGCCGAATCGCTTCGGAAACAAGTCACACAGATGCGCACCCAATTGCAAGCGTACAAGGATGCCTTGGTTGACAGTGCTCGCTACAAGAAAGAACGTGACGACTTCCAGGGAAAATTAAAATCGACCGAATCCGAACTGGCTAATGTCAACAAATTGTTGATTAGAACGAAGGGTGACCTGACGGAATCTTCAAAGGAGCTCTCTCGCTTGGAACAATTGGATAAGAACAATAGTTTCAAGATCAAAGACTATGAGGCTCGTCTTAAAAACGGGACGGACGCCTGGAAGAAACAATCAGAGGAGCTGGCGAATGTAAAAGCTGAATTAGAGGCAAATGTTGCCCTGGTGGAGCGACTAAGCAATGGCTCTGGCGGGGATGCCGAAGCTACCAAAAGAGTAATTGCTCTGGCCAAATTGGAAAGAGCGATCAAATTATTTGATCCCCAATCATGGGATGAAGCCAACGAGCGACTGACTCAGGAATCAACTCAGTACGAAAAATTGCTGCAGAAACGGAAGCAGGAGATCGCAATCGGGAAAACGGATCGCCACAAAGATGTTAAAACGATTGACGCCCAGCTTGCGTCCCAGTTTCGTATCGTCGTCACGTTGCTGCGAAAACGAGACGAACAAGATCAAGCAGCCTGGAGTGCATTGGACTCACATATTAAGTATCAGGCCGGTCTCAAACAGGCGACCATCGATGAAGGCTGGTCTGAGACATCATCGAAAGTTCGGGAGATTGAAACCAAAATTCGAAGTTTGGTCAATCAACAAAAACCTCGTGAATCGGGTCGTTCGCGGCTGGCAAGCAATGCCTACGATTTCAAGAATTGGGACGAATTGAGTTCGTTACCCGAGGTCAAGTTTGCCCGATCGTTGGTGGTGTTTGGTGACCTGAAGCAGGGGATGAAATATTCGAATTCGTTGGGGCAGAATTTTGTCTTTATTCCGCCAGGAACCTTTACGATGGGATCACCTAAAAACGAAACGGGGCGAGATAACGATGAAACTCAGCACGAAGTCACCTTGTCGCATGGATTCTTCGTCGCAACGACAGAGACCACACAGGGCATTTATAAAGGTTTGACCGGCCAGTCACCATGGTCTGGAGAAAGTTACGTCAAAGAGGGCGACCAGTATCCGGCGGTTTATGTCAGTTGGGATGACGCCAAGTCGTTTATTAAAAAACTGAATCAGCAAGAACGAGAGAATGGTAATTTACCACCTGGTTGGGAGTATCGACTTCTCACCGAGGCTCAGTGGGAGTATGCCGCGAGAGCCGGTTCTAGCACCCGTTTTTGTTTTGGAGATGATGAGTCGAAGCTAGGCGACTATGCTTGGTATGATGATAATGCATGGGACATCGGTAACAAGTTTGCTCACGAAGTCGGGACCAAGAAGCCAAACAAGTGGGGGCTTTACGATATGCATGGCAATTGCTGGGAATGGACAGAGGATAGTTATGCCGAATATTCGAACAATGACGTGACGGATCCGATTGTTGATCACGGCGGTTCCTTCCGCATCGACCGAGGCGGCGGCTTCGACAGCTCGTCGTCGTTCTGTCGATCGGCCGATCGCTACGGGTACTCGCCCGTCAACCGGCTCTACAGCCTGGGCTTCCGGCTTGCCTTAGTTCAACAAGTTAGTAAGTAACGTAGGCGTCGTACGGGCGAAGGCGGAGCCGCCCGTCGAAAGCCGAAGTAAGAAAATCCGCGAAGCGGAAAAAATTTGGGGTTCCAGTGATGCCAATTCAATTTTTTTCGATTCGAGCGATTGGAGACAATGAGACCGAACAGAAAGAGCTTAACGCATTTCTGAATCAACACCGCGTTTCGTCAATCCAAATAGAATTTGTCGTTGACGGTGCGAACTCATTCTGGGCTATAGCAGTCGAATATCTGTCTGGGAACAGAGCAGCTTCATTTGCTTCCAATCGAAAGTCGCAGATTGACTATAAAGAGTTACTCAGTCCGGAAGATTTTGCCATTTATTCCAGGCTTCGGGAAACTCGAAAACTTGTCGCCGAACGGGAAGGGGTTCCGGTGTACACCATTTTCACCAATCAACAGTTGGCAGACATGGCTACCAGCAGAATAAATTCCGAATCGCAAATGGCGAAGATTAAAGGTGTCGGTAAGTCCCGAATTGAGAAGTATGCAGCGGAGTTCATTGCATCTCTAGTGATAACAGATACGGGATCCAAGGATGAAACGAGCGGGTAATCTATTTCCCAAAATTATCGAGTGGAATAATCTTGTTTATGCGCTTTGGCGTGCTGCAAAGGGAAAGCGGACTCGTAACGAAGTCGTCCAATTCATGCAGAATTCAAACCAGCGACTGCTGAATCTTCAAACAGACCTGATTCAGGGAAACTTTCCAATTGGAAATTTTCGCCAGTTTCCAATACGGGATCCCAAACCCCGATTGATCACGGCGCCCTGCTTTACTGAGCGGGTCGTTCATCATGCGATTCACAATATCTGTGAGTCTGTATTTGAGAATTTTCTAATCGATCAAACTTACGCCTGCCGGGTCGGCAAGGGACGCGTTTCAGCGATTGAAAAAGCCTACCGCTTTATCAGAAAGTACCAGTGGTATTTGAAACTCGACATTCGGTCCTTCTTTGATTCGATTTCTCATTTGCATTTGATCGAACGATTGGAAAGACGATTCAAAGATAAAGAACTTCTAAGTCTGTTTTGGCGGATCATCGATTCATTTTCGGCCTCGCCAAGCAAAGGGCTTCCGATAGGTGCGCTAACTTCTCAGCATTTTGCCAACTTTTTTCTCGGATGGATGGATCACTTCATCAAGCATACCCTTCGTTGCAAAGGTTATGTCCGGTATATGGATGATTTCGTTTTATGGTCGGACGACCGAACTGTCTTGGTCGACTGGCATGTCGAGGTGAAACGGTGGCTTCGAGAAAATCTCGCGTTGGAACTTAAGAACATGAGCCAACCTCAAAAATCCCGAAGCGGTGTTAATTTTCTTGGGTGCCAGATTTTTCCCGGTTTCGTTGCGTTGAATCAACGCAATCGAAAACGCATAAGTCGCCGAATCCGTAGGTTGAATTCGCAAGTCGTCGTATCCGAGTTTGAATCGAGAAGGCGGCAGGAGAAGCTAACAGCCCTAATGAATTTTTCTCGGCACGGTACAACGGTTCCATTGAACTGGTAAGCGATTTCTTTCAAAATTGTGTCGTCTGGGATAACGGCGGTTCCAACCGCATCAACCGAGGCGGCAGCTTCAACAACTCGTCGTCGAACTGTCGATCGGCCAATCGCAACAGGAACTCGCCCGACAACCGGAACTACAACCTGGGCTTCCGGCTTGCCTTAGACCAACTATCAATTTGAAAACGAAGTTGAACCATTCCAGGCTCGCATTCCTGCGAATCTTTGCGTTTCGTGTTAGTAGTCACATCCGCGAAATCTCGAAACGCTTTTAATTTTCTTAGTAGTGAACATTCAACGAATTTGCAAAGCATTCACTGGTCTGAGCGGTTGACTTCCTTGTTCGAGGATTTCCAATTCCAGCTATCCGTCAGCAACCATCCCAACCGGCGATTATCTGCACGAGGTTTTGGATCAAACGACGCCTTAAATCCTGAGCATCTTCTGAGATGGCTCGCTGTTCCTGTTCATATTGCTTTCGGCCTTCGATCGTTTCCACTTTGATCGGTTCGTAGTGACCGTAAGACTGCAAATCGTAGGGGCTGGCACGCATGTCGATTTCGCGGGCCTTGAGCGCTAACAAAAAGCAATCGCGGACGATGTCGCTTCCAACCCATGGCATCGACTTGAACGCCCACTTGTATAAATCCATATTGGCATGGATGCAGGCGGGTTGTTCGAGTTCCGGGCGAGACTCAAGGGTCGGCTGGACTCGATTGAGAGGCCGGGCAGAATCAGCAAAAAATCGAAAGGCGTCGAAATGGGAACATGTCATCGGCCTTGATTCGACAAATTGGTCGATCTCCGTTTGAGATAGACGAAACTGAGTGGTCGATTCATGCCGTATCTCTTGACCCTGATAGACCATCGCCCATTCGTGCATCCCCAAACAGGAAAAATTCCCGCGACGCTGACTGGTCTGGCGAAGCATATCGACCGTCCACTCGACACGGGCCTTCTCTTTTTCGGTCGTCTTTTGGGGATCACAAAAGAACAGGTTGCCAGCCTGAGTGTAGTGACGCGGATCAAACTGGGGGTGCTCAGCAAGCTGCCCTTCGAGTCGGTGCTGGCTACCGGGATGCCACTGTTCCAGCTTGGCGGGCGAGAACCGATAGTAAATAAACAGAAAATCGTCGACCGGGTGAGACGCTCCCGATTTTCTACGCCGGCGAAACGGATCCGTCCACTGGCGTACCAATTCGCCGTGCCGGTTGGCATGTTCTTGCCACTGTTTTTTGTTTTGTATCTTCGTTTCCAACATCGGAATCCGATCGAGTTCGCCTTGCACTGGCACTATTTTGGCAACTTCGAGCCCAATTCAAAAGGTGTTTTCGGTCATGATATGAACCGGAAAGAGAGCAGATCCATGCCGGGGGAAAACAGCCAACAAAAAAGGCATCTCTATTGCCGAAAATCTTGAACCGGTTACCCTCACTGAGAACAATGGTCTGAGCCATAGAATTCGGGCCACTCGACTTTTTCCTTTTTACGTTTGAAAGATCAGAAAACGATGCAGTTGATTGAAGATTTACAGTGGCGATACGCGACCAAGGCTTTTGATCCTCAGCAAGTCGTACCCGAAGAAACCGTTCAACACCTGCTTCAGGCGACAAACCTGGCCGCGACCAGTTACGGATTGCAGCCGTTTCGATTTGTTTTAATCCGCGACCAGGAACTGCAAGACAAATTGATCACTTCGTCTTACGGACAACGGCAGGTCGCCGACGCTTCCCACGTGATTGTGATCGCGATCCGGACCGACGTCGATGGCGACTATATCAGCAACTACGTCGACTTTACCGAGGCCGAACGTAATATGGACCCAGGGGCACTCGATGGATTCAAAAAGATGATGATCGGGACTGTGGGTGCCATGTCCGACCAGTCGAAAGCTACCTGGGCTTCCAAACAGGCGTACATCGCACTCGGATTTTTGTTAACCGCCTGTGCGGCCGCCAAAGTGGATGCCTGCCCGATGGAAGGATTCGTGGCATCAGAATATGACGAAATGCTGAACTTAACTTCTCAAAACTTAAGTGCGTGCGTTGTCATTCCGATCGGCTACCGTTCCAGCGAAGATAAATATTCGGATACCAAAAAAGTTCGCAGACCATTGGATGAAATGGTCATCCAAATTAGAAATTCAGATTAACACCGAGATCCTGCCCAGTGGCCATCAGTACGTTTGAGCTGTTTTCTATTGGCATCGGACCATCAAGTTCGCATACCGTCGGCCCGATGAGAGCTGCGTGTCGATTCGTCGCCAACCTTCATAACGAAGGGATGCTAGAACACACTGACCGAGTGTTGGTTCAACTTTTTGGTTCCTTGGGAGCCACGGGGCGCGGACATGGCAGCGATAAAGCGGTCCTGGGTGGATTGATGGGGCACTCCCCAGAGTCAGTCGATCCTGAAGCACTGGACGTTGCGATCAAAGCAGTTGAATCGACCCACAGCATCATTTTGAATCAAACTAGAAGGATCGCTTTCGACATCCGAAAAGATCTTGAGTTTTCCGGGGTGACGCTCAAATTTCACTCGAACGGTTTGCGAATCACGGCAATCGACAAAACAGGTCAGAACATTTGCCAAAAAACGTATTATTCGGTCGGTGGTGGATTTGTCGTGGACGAATCTGCAACCGGCCTGGACAGAATTGTGCCGGACGAAACGGTGGTCACCTATCCGTTTCAGTCGGGATCCGAATTATTGGCCCACTGCCGTCAAAACGGCATTTCGATTAGCACCCTGATGCTGAAAAATGAGTTGTCTTGGCGGACCGAGTCGGACGTGAAAACAGGTTTGCTCAAAATCTGGGACGTTATGCGGACATGCGTCGAAAATGGTTGTCGTAACGAAGGGATCCTTCCCGGTGGTTTGCGAGTAGCCCGTCGGGCACCCAAATTAGCTCGGCAGTTGAATGCGGAATGGTCGGACGAGAGCGAACTTTACAGCCGGATGGATTGGGTCAACCTTTGGGCTTTGGCCGTCAATGAAGAAAATGCTGCTGGCGGGCGAGTCGTGACAGCACCCACCAATGGGGCTGCCGGGATCATTCCCGCGGTGCTTCACTATTATCGAAAATTTTATCGGGGTTCGTCCGATGAAGGTGTCATCCGATTCCTGCTGACCGCCGCGGCGATCGGGACTCTATTCAAAATGAATGCATCCATTTCGGGTGCCGAAGTTGGCTGCCAAGGCGAAGTCGGATCTGCCTGCTCGATGGCGGCCGCTGGATTGGCCGAGGTTTTGGGAGGTACTCCCGAACAGGTTGAAAACGCAGCCGAGATCGGAATGGAACACAACCTTGGGCTGACTTGCGATCCGATCGGTGGCTTAGTTCAAGTCCCCTGCATCGAACGAAATGCGATGGCTTCGGTCAAAGCCATCAATGCTGCTAGGCTTGCCTTGCGAGGAGACGGGACTCACTTCGTTTCACTCGACAAAGTGATTAAAACGATGCGTGAAACCGGCAAAGATATGAAAACCAAGTACAAAGAGACCGCCCGCGGAGGATTGGCCGTCAATGTGATCGAATGCTAAAGCGAAGGTTCGGTGTTGGCGATTGAGGCAACGCGGAAAGGGAAGCCGGCGAGCCCAACGCACCCTAACTTACAAAGTTGTGACCATAAATGAACCGTTTGGCGTAGCCTGACCTGCCTACGGATTGGGAATCTTGCCGGTGGATTGGTTCTTCTTCTTTTTCTTCTTGTTGGTCTTGGCATTTTTGCTACTCGGATGACGAGGCCCACTGCCAAAATATTTCGGTTTGTCGAAAACCTTGGCTGCATCAACGCCAGATAATTCACGCGGATCCCCCGTGGAGGCAAGATTCTGGTTCAAAGTACCAAGCAGACTTGCCTGGACGTTCGCATATTCTGAACGCCCGGCCACGTTGTTTAGTTGACCGGGATCATTTCGCAAATCGTACAGCTCAAATTCCGGCCGTTTCCCAAAAGCCAATTCCCACTTTCGTTGGTGGTCGGCATCCTTATCCTTGTGATCCACCATATAAGTTTTGGTCGGACCGTTGTCGCAATCCCCTAACCAACAATTGGGAATATAAGCTTTTTCATGTTCGGGCGTACCTGCCGGCCAACGGTCAGGGCGGTAGTTGTGAATCAACAGGAAATCGTCAGTTCGAATGGCTCGCATCGGCGTGCCTCCCGAATCGCCCGATTCCTGGCAGGGAACGTGTCGTTCTTTTCCCGTTAACACAAACTCTCTGGCCGGTTCAACTCGTCCCTGTTTGAGGCCGGATCGAAAAATTTCAAGCCAACTTTTCCCGGTCACGGCGGCAGGAATTTTGACGCCTGCCGCTTCCAAAAAGGTGGGAGCCAAATCGGTTGTGCTCACAAAATCAGTGGAAACACGACCCGGCTGAATCACCTTGGGCCAGCGAACTGCCATCGGTACGCGGGCACCGCTGTCATACAGATTCGCCTTGCACCTCGGGAAAGGCATCCCATGGTCGCCAGTCATGACAACGATAGTATTATCGAGTAGATCCAATGACTCAAGTTTGGCAAGTGCCCGTTGCACGTCGCTATCAAATCGTTGAACTTCAAAATAGTAATCCGCCACATCGGAACGCACGGTTTCGGAATCGGGATAGTGCTCGAAGAGTTTGATACTGGAAAGATCCATACCACTTTCAACGCCGGTTCCCGGTTTGTAAGGTCGATGCGGATCGCTGGCACCCAACCAAAAACAGAACGGTTGATCTTTCGGACGGGCTTTTAAAAAAGAATCGAAGTTGCTGAATTTTTTACCTGCCGGATGCCCTATTTCTTTCCAGTTATCAAGTTTGCCCGGGCCCCAACTTTTTCGCCAATGGCCAGTAAAGTAACCAGCTTTTTCGAGCAGATGAGGATAGGTCTGATGCTTCGTATCGAGCATGCTCCAAAGATTGCCGCCCCATCCTAATCGCCAATGGTACTGCCCCGTCAGGATGGCGTTTCTGGACGGAGTGCAGGAGGGTGATGAAATGTAGGCGTGTTCAAAAAGCAGACCTTCGGAAGCAATTCGGTCAAACGCAGGAGTTTTGACGACCGAATCATTGCCATAGGCGCCCGCGTGAGGCCATCCCCAATCGTCTGCGATACAGAATAAAATATTGGGACTTTCGTCCCCTGATCCTTTTTCGACACCATCTTGAGCAACCAGCACTGCGGGTCCCAATAATAAGAGAATCCTAAACATCGTAGCGAGGAAAGACTGAGTTTTTTTCATCGGTTTGTTTTGGCCGGTGGAATGGATTGGTAAACTAAAGGTAATTCTTGACCTGGGGATTTGTGATGACGTTGAAACGCCTTTTGTTTTCGTTCAAGCTATTTTTACTAACTGTTTTTTGGTCAGCGATGGGTTTGGAGTGGATGCCTCAAATAGCTGACGCAGCCGATCCTGTCGCTGTCGAAAACAAGGCACCGTCCAAACCGAACATCTTGTTCATCTTTACGGATGATCATGCCTATCAGTCTATTGGATGCTATGGTTCGATAATTAATCAAACACCCAACATCGATCGAATCGCCAAAGCTGGGGTTCGATTTGATCGTTGCTATGTTACCAACAGTATTTGTGGGCCGATGCGGGCGGTCATTCAAACTGGCAAATATTCTCATTTGAACGGGTTTTGCTGTAACGGAAACAAGTTCGATGGGACTCAACCAACGTTTCCCAAAATGTTGCAAACGGCCGGATATCAAACTGCCGTGGTTGGAAAATGGCATCTCGGGACCCACATGGCTCCGCAAGGCTACGACTATTCCGAAGTGCTGATGGGGCAAGGTCCGTACTACAATCCGCCGATGCTCAAAAATGGCAAAAAAACCAAACATATCGGGTACACGACCGACATCATCACTGACTTGGCTTTGGATTGGTTGAAACAAAAACGGGACCCAAACAAACCTTTTATGTTGATGTATCAACACAAGGCTCCTCATCGAAATTGGCAACCGGGCCCGAAACACCTTAACAAATACGATGACGTTACGATTCCAGAGCCTGAAACGCTGTTCGATAATTACGAAAATCGAGGCACACCGGCGAAGACTCAGGATATGTCGATTTCAAAAACGATGACGCCTTACGACCTGAAATTGGAACCACCCCGAAATTTGACTCCGGAACAATTAGAAGTTTGGAACGCAGCTTACGAACCCAAAAACAAGGCATTCAAAGAAGCCAACCTGACGGGCAAAGATCTGGTTCGATGGAAGTACCAACGATACATCAAGGACTATATCCGATGCATCGATAGTGTGGATGAAAACATTGGAAGAGTGCTGGACTATCTGGATGAATCCAAACTTACCGAGAACACGATCGTCATTTATTGCAGTGACCAGGGATTTTATCTTGGGGAACATGGTTGGTTTGACAAACGGTGGATGTATGAAGAATCCTTGAGAACTCCGTTTATCGTTCGGTGGCCAGGCGTTATCCAACCTGGAACCGTCAACTCCCAAGACATTGTCTCACCCCTGGATTTTGCCGAAACCTTTTGCGAAATCGCTGATTTGGAAGTTCCATCCGATATGCAAGGGCGAAGTCTGCTTCCGATCTTGAAAGGAAACACACCCGACGACTGGCGAAAGGTTTTCTATTACCACTATTACGAATTTCCAGGGCCTCATTCCGTTCGCCGACATTACGGGGTTACAGACGGCCAGCATAAACTTATCCGGTTTTATGAGCCCGAAGTTGACGAATGGGAAATGTACGACCTTGCGTCGGACCCCAACGAACTCAACAGTATTTACGGTGCCCCTGCCAAGTCGGATGTTCAAAATCGTCTACTTGCGGAAATGGGACGCCTGCGTGCTGAACTTAAAGTACCCGATGCTGATCCACCAGCGTCAATTCGGAAAAGACCGGTCAAACGGCAACCGAATACTGGATCCCGAAAAACCAAGAAATAGATTATAGGAACACCTTTGTTAAGTTGTTGTTCTTGATAGGGATCCTATTCGACATGGGTCGAGGGAGCCCGAATTTTAGATTCGATCCGTTACTACCTCATGGAACCTTCGGTCTGGCTGAATAAAACTAAAGAATAACGGACAGACTATGCCTGAAGGCCACACGATTCATCGGATCGCTCGGGATCACAACAAGGATTTTAAGGGTCAAAAACTAATCGTGACCTCACCCCAAGGCAGGTTTTC